>JAYYRS010000024.1:0-6112 GCA_036126975.1 Myxococcota bacterium | reverse complement strand
TCACGGCCATCGGACCCGACCACTACACCGTCCACGGCGCAATGGACATCGTCGATTTCGCAGAGCGCATGGGTGTCCATCTCCCAGATGGCGAATACTCGACCGTCGGTGACTTCATCCTCGCGATGGTCGATGGTCCACCGGAGCGTGGCTCCCGGTTCGATGCAGGCGGCCTCCGTTTCGTCGTTTCAGCGCTGGATGGTCGCGCCGTGACCGAGGTCAACGTGACGCTCACCCCGGCCGACGCCACGGAGGAGCTGTCCCCCGAGGAGGCGCTGTGAGCGTCGCCGCTACGCTGGCCCTGATCGCCTTCTTCATCGTCCTGCAGGGTTTTTTTTCCGGCGCCGAGATCGCCCTGGTGTCGGCCGACCGGCTGCGGTTGCAGGGGAGTGCCCGAGACGGCCGTCGGGGCGCAGCGCTCGCCCTCCACATGCTGGAGGAGCCCGCCCGGACCCTCGGCACGTGCCTTGTCGGGACCAACCTCTGCCTCATCGCGAGTTCCACACTGGCCGCGGGTCTCGTCACCCGCGAGCTGGGACTGCCAGCGGCACTCGCGGCGGCATTCGTGGTGCCGTTCACGTTGACGCTGGGGGAGATGGTCCCCAAGGCGTTGTACCAGCATCATGCAGACCGTCTCGTGCATCTCGTGGTCTTCCCACTTCGCGTCGTGGGGCTCGCATTCGCCCCGGTCCTCTTCTTCATCGACCTCGCCAGCCGGCTGCTCGGGGGGCAGATGGACGACGAGGACCGCCCGGTGACGCGGCAGGAGCTGCGGCTGATGCTCGAAGGGCCGAGAGCAGACGGCATCTCTCCGGATGACCGGCAGCTCATCCGCAGGGTGTTTGCCTTCACCGAGGCGACCGTCGAGGACGCGATGGTCCCGCTCATCCAGGTCGTCGCCGTCCCGGAGAGCGCCACCGTGGCAGAGGCGGCGCGGCGCATGGCAGAGTCCGGCCACTCGCGGCTGCCGATCTACAGCGAGCGCATCGATGGCATCGACAGGATCATCCTCCATCAGGATCTGCTGACCGCGACGGACTGGTCGGCATCCGTCTCCAGCGTCTCCCGGGAAGCACATTTCGTACCGGAGACCAAACGCGTCGACGAGCTCCTCCTGGAGATGCGGAGGCGGAGGCACCGCATGGTGATTGCTGTTGATGAATACGGCGGAGCCGTCGGTCTGATCACCGTGGAAGACCTCCTCGAGGAGATCGTCGGCGAGATCGAGGACGAGTCCGACAAGGATCCCCTGCTGGTGCGTCGGAGTGGCGAATCCGAGTGGGTCGCAAGCGGACGTGCAGAGCGCGAGCACCTCCAGGCGGCGTGCGGACTGCTCCTGCCAGACGGAGACTTCGAGACCGTCGCGGGGTTCCTGCTCGAGCGTCTCGGTCGTGTACCGACGGTCGGTGAAAGCGTCCGTGCCGGAAGGTTCCTCGTGGTCGTCTCGAAGGCCAGCCAACGAGCCATCCAGGAAGTCACGCTCCGGCAGACGCCATGACGTCCGACGCATCCCGATCCCATCGGGGCAGCTGCGCTGGCGGGCGACCATGACGCCGTTCTCGCCTCGGAAAGCACTCCTTCCGGCCGCGTTGACCCCCAGAGCGGGCCCATGGTAGAAGCAGCGGAAATCATGCACACGCAGGGCGGGCCTGTTCATGGGTAAGGCGATCGGCATCGACCTCGGCACGACGAACTCGTGTGCGGCCACCATGGACGGTGGCAAGCCCAGGGTGCTCACCTACAAAGGCGGAGAATCGACGATTCCGTCGGTCTTCGCGATCGACGAGAAGGGCAACCGCCTCGTCGGGTCGGAGGCAAAGCAGCAGGCGCAGTTGAATCCGTCGAATACCGTGATGGCATCCAAGCGGCTCATCGGACGGAACTTCCACTCCAAGACCATCGACAAGGTGAAGCAGGTCTTCACCTACGAGATGCTGGAGGGGGACAACAACGAAGTCCTCATCAAGGTGATGGACCAGGTCTTCACCCTGGAGCAGATCAGCGCGGCCATCCTCCGCAAGATCAAGGAGGTGGCGGAGGAGGCGCTCGGCGATGAGGTTGACCAGGCCGTCATCACGGTACCGGCCTACTTCAACGACCGGCAGCGGCAGGCCGTCCGGAACGCCGGCCGGATGTCCGGGCTGAAGGTCTTGCGGATCCTCAACGAGCCGACGGCCGCCGCGCTCGCGTACGGACTCGGCAAGAACCTGTCCCAGCGCATCGCGGTCTATGACCTCGGAGGCGGCACCTTCGATATTTCGGTCATCGATATCAAGGACCGGATCTTCGAGGTCATCGCGACCGGCGGGGACACCTTCCTCGGCGGTGTCGACTTCGACGACAGACTGATGCGGCACGTCCTCGAGACCTTTCTCGACGCGCATGGAATCGACCTCGCCTGGGACCGGGTCGCCATCCAGCGCATCCGGGATGCGGCCGAGGCGGCCAAGATCGAACTGTCGAGTCTTCGTCGCACCCGGATCCACATCCCCTACATCGCCAAAGGAGATGATGGACCGCTCGATGTCGAGATGGACCTCTCGCGAGAGCAGCTCGAAGCGCTCACGGGCGAGCTTGTCGACCGCACGGTCGCCACCTGCGAACGCATCTACCGCGATGCCGGAACCACCCGGCACCAGATCGATGAGGTCCTGCTTGTGGGCGGCCAGAGTCGCATGCCGCTGGTCGAGGAGAAACTCACCCGGTTCATGGACAAACCACCCAGCAAGGGTGTCCATCCTGACGAGGCCGTCGCCATCGGTGCCGCCATCATGGCGCACTCGCTCGCGAGCACGGACGGCACGGACGTCACGCTGCTCGACGTGCTGCCGATGCCCATCGGCATCAACAAGGTCGACGGCACGATGCACCTGCTGTTCCAGAAGAACCAGCCTCTGCCCGACTACAAGACGAGAACGCTGACGACGAGCAAGGACAACCAGCGGTCCATCATGCTCCGCATCTACCAGGGGGAGTCCCGGAGGGTCGCCGAGAACGAGCTGCTCGGGACGTTCGTGTTCAGCGGCATCCGTCCGGCCGAGAAGGGCGCCGTCCAGATCGAGGTCACGTTCCACATCGACCCGGAAGGCATCCTCAACCTGACTGCCCGGGACAAGGAGAACGGCCAGACCGACGAGTCGGCACTCAAGCTCGGCGCCAAGAGGAAGAAGGCCGCCGAGAAGAAGAAGGCCGCCGAGGCTGCGGCCGAGCGGCGCTCTCCCAGCCAGCCACCGACCCCACTCACCATGCCGTCCTCTGCCCTGATGAAGGACATCGGAGGCGGGCCCGACGCGGCGCCCACGGCCTCGGGGTCCCCTTCGTCGCCAGCGGCGAACCCGGAGTCCATCGAGGATGCTCCAACCGCTGTGGACCCGCCCAGTGACCCTGCAGCCGCCACCGTCACCGAAGCCAACCCGCCTGTCGTGGCGGTGCAGCCACCTGCCGAAGCCCGGCCCCGGGGACTCCTCGCCGGAATCGCGACCTGGCTCAGGTGGCTGTTCGGTGGGTAGGCGACGCGGCGGGTGAGGACGACGGACCGCCATCCCCCGCGGCTCCTGAAGCACGTCCAGGTCGTCCTGGTTCGGCCCCAGCAGCCCGGAAACGTCGGCGCTGCTGCACGCGCGGTGGCCAATCATGGCCTCGGTGGCCTGGTGCTGGTGGACCCGCCCGCATTCGACCCGGACGAGGCCCGCTGGATGGCGCCACACGCCCGCCACGTCGTCGATGCCGCTCGGATCGTCGGATCCATCGGAGACGCGGTGGCGGACTGCTCCCGCATCGTGGGCACGTCCGGACGGCCCCGTGCGTCCGCGGTCCCGGTCTGGGCCCCGGCCGGGCTGGCCAAGACGGTGGCCGCCGACCATGCCCCGACGGCCGTTCTCTTCGGCCCCGAAGATGCTGGACTTTCGAACCAGGACCTGGAGCGCTGCACCGCCATCCTGAGCCTGCCCACCTCACCCGAACAACCCTCGCTCAATCTCGGTCAGGCGGTCACCGTCACGGGCTCCTGGTTGTTCGCACGTGCCCGCGCAGCCCGGCCGGACAGCAGCCCACCATCGGCCGTCCGGCCCGCGCCCCAGGCGCTCCGGGATGCCGCCATCGCCGACGTGATGAGCGTGCTCCGATCCGTGGGCTACCTGCGCTCCCGGAACCCGTCCCAGGTGCGCGCGACACTCCATCAGGCGGTCGAGCACGTCGCGCATGACGCGCGCATCGTCGCCGTGCTGCGGGGGATGCTCAAACCGGTCCATCATGCGCTGCGGCGTGCCCCTCGCCATGAGGACGGCTGAGCCCGGCACGATCAAAGCGTCGGGCGAACCTCGAAACCGATCAGCGCGACGGGGTCCTCCCACACCACCTCCACCCGGGTGACATCGGCGGTTTCTGGACCGCGGTGGACCCAGCTCAGGAGGGCCTCCAGCGCGCGCTCCGGGCCTTCGGCGACGAGTTCGACCGTGCCGTCCGCACGATTGCGAACCCACCCGCACAGCCCGAGCCTCTCCGCCTCCCGTTGGGTACTCGCACGGTAGTAGACGCCCTGCACCCGGCCCCAGACGCGGGCATGCATCCGCATCAGCCAGCCCCGGACAGCATCAGGAGCATCGCCGCCTCGTCGATGACCTCGACTCCGAGAGCGCGAGCCTTGGTGAGCTTCGAGCCCGCGTTCTCGCCCGCGACGAGGAAATCCGTCTTCTTGGATACCGAACCAGTGACCTTGCCTCCTGCCTCCTCCAGCAGGGCCTTCGCGTCCCCGCGCTTGAGGGTCGGGAGTGTCCCCGTCAGCACGAACACCTTCCCTGAGATGGGCCTCTCGTCGGACTCCGCAGCTGCCACGGCCACATCGGCTGCGGGGAACCGGACGCCACGCGCCCGGAGACGAGCGACCTCCTCCAGCATGGCGTCATCGTCGAAGAAGCCCCGGACGGCGCGGGCGACCTCGAGGCCGATCCCGTGGATCGAAGCCACCTCGTCCACGGACGCCGCCATGATGGCATCGATGGTTCCGAAGGCCTCCGCGAGGTCCCGCGCGGTCCGCTCTCCCACCTGCGGGATGCCCAGCGCGACAAGGACCCTGCGGAGCGGGCGAGACTTGGAGGCCTCGAGCGCAGAGACGAGATTGTCGGCGGACTTCCGGCCCATGCGTTCCAGGCGGGCAAGGGAATCGGCATCGAGGGCGTACAGGTCTGAGGGGCGCTCCACCAGCCCGCACTGCACCAGCTGGGTCAGCAGCTTGGCCCCGAGGCCCTCGATGTCCATGGCAAGCCGCCCGGCGAAGTGCTGGAGGGCTGCCTCCCGCTGGGCACGGCACCCGGTCCGGTTGGGACATCGGACGGTGCGGTTGGGGTGGGGATCCTGATCACCCGAGGCACGCGACGCCGCTTCCCAGGTGACGGCATGCCCGCAGACGGGACAGCGGTCCGGGAACTGGAACCGTGGCCGGTCGGACCGATCGGCTTCCTCCACCACCCGATCGACGCGTGGGATCACATCGCCCGCGCGGTAGATCTCGATCAGGTCGCCGGCGCGGAGGGGTGCGCCAGCGATGCCTCGACTCCGCGTGCGGCGACCCTCCTTCCACGTCGCCAGCGGGTAGCAGACGTGCCGTTCGTTATGGAGGGTGATGCTGGTGACCGTCACCCCGCCGACGCGGGCGGGAGTGACCTTCGCCACCGGCGTGATCACCCCCGTCCGACCGACCTGGAAGTCGACCGCCTCAAGCCGCGTTCGTTGGCGCGGTGGCGGATATTTGTACGCCGTCGCCCATCGCGGAGACCGCGTGACGTAACCGAGCACCTCCTGCAGGCGGCGGTCGTCCACCTTGACCACCGCGCCATCGATCTCGTAAGCGAGCTCGGCTCGTCGCCCGCCGAGGCGGGCGATCGCGTCGATCACTGCGTCCGCTCCCGTGCAGCGCCGGTTCTCCGGGTTGACGACGAAACCGAGTGCGGACAGCCGCGCCAGCAGCGCTGTGTGGGTCGGGGCCACGTCGATGCCGATTCCCTCACCCGCCGAGTGGGCCATGAAGAGCAGGGGACGGGCGGCGGCGACACCGGGGTCCAGCTGGCGCAGCGTCCCCGCGGCCGCATTCCGGGGATTTTCGAACGGCTTGACC
>JAYYRS010000023.1:0-4447 GCA_036126975.1 Myxococcota bacterium | reverse complement strand
CCACCCGCCCACCCCGGGCGCGCGTCTCGGCGACCGCGTCTGCTACGCCGGATGAGACGCGGCACCACTCCTCATGCAGCCGACCCCGGTCGAGATCGGCGGGGCGCCGGTTCCGGAATGTGCCCGCTCCGACGTGGAGCGTGACGCGGGCGAGCGCGACCCCGGCCGCTTCGAGGTCGGAAAGCACCCTGGCAGACAGGTGCAGCCCTGCGGTCGGTGCCGCTACGGCCCCGGGCGGTCCGGCAAACACGGTCTGGTAGCGCACCGCATCTGCCGGCTCGGCAGCCCGCCCCAGGTACGGCGGCAGCGGGACGACGCCCGCCGTCGCCATGACCGAATCGGCGGACGGCGAAGGGCGGACCGTCCACGTGCCGTCGTCCGCCCGAGTGCAGAGCTGGATCGAGTGCCAGGGCACGGCCTCACCATCTGGACCCACCACCGCAAGGTGTTCACCCGGCGTCAGCCGCCGCCCCGGCCGGACCATCGCCTGGACCTCTCCCGTTCCCCCAGCCAGGAGGAGAACCTCGACACGGCCCCCGGACGACCGCCGTGCCTGCACCCGCGCGTGGAGGACCCGCGTATCGTTGACGACGAGGAGGTCTCCCCTTCGCAGGAGCCCGGGGAGGTCCCGGATCCCGTGATCCCCGGTCCCTGTGGGGCCGACGTGGAGCAGCCTTCCGCCATCCCGACCCGCAGGAGGCCGAGCCGCGATGCGGTCGGGAGGCAGATCGTAGTGGTAGGGCGCGAGGCGTGGATCCTCGCCGGGCCCGTCGAGCGGAGGCATGTCTCACCGGCGGCGCAGTTCCCGGGCCGTTATCCGGCCCGGCCACAGCTGGAGAGCCCCATGAGCCAACGCGAGGACCCGCTGCGCCGCGGGCGCGTCATTCGTCGTCGCAAGGGCGCGGCCACCACGTCCGCCCCGACCCCTGCCTCGGCCGTTGTGGCGCCTGCGCCTGCGCCTGCGCCTGCGCCTGCGCCTGCGCCAACCCCGCCCCCACCTCGGCAGACGGTGGATGGTGCTTCGCTCCTGGCGGAACTGGAGAACCTGAGCACGGACGACCTCGCGTCCCTTCTCGGGAGGGGGACCCCGCGGCAGCTGGGTCCAGGAGACCGGATCGAGGGCGTCGTGGTCCGGATCTCTTCCGGCTCGATCTTCGTGGACGTCGGCGCCAAATCCGAGGCTGTGTTCGATGCCGCCGAATTCGAGGGCCAGACCGCTCCGAGGGTCGGCGACACCCTTTCTGGATTTGTCGCCACCGCAGGACAACGCGGGATCCAGCTCACGAGGCACCTCGGGGGCGAGGGTGCGTGGGACGCACTCGAGCAGGCCGCGGCGGACGGAACCCAGGTCGAAGGTCGCGTCGAATCAAGGAATCCGGGTGGATTCGCGATCAAGCTCGGTTCCATCCGGGCCTTCTGCCCGGTGTCCCACATCTCGCGGCTCCCAGCCGAGGACCTTGACGTCTGGCTGGGCCGGACCATGCCCTTCCAGGTGATCGAGATCCGGGACCGGGATGTCGTCGTCTCCCATCGGAAGGTGGAAGAGGCCGCCGCAGAGTCGGAGGCCGCTACGACCTGGGCCGGCCTCGCAGAGGGAGACACCCGGTCCGGTGTCGTCACCGGTGTGAGGGACTTCGGGGCATTCGTCGACGTGGGCGGCGTCCGGGGTCTCGTACCCCGACGCGAATTCGGCTGGGGCTTCGATGCACCGGCACCGAAGACCGGCGCCCGGGTGGATGTCCGTGTTCTCTCTGTGGATCGCGACACGCGGAGGGTCACCCTCTCGCTTCGCGACCCCGGAGCCCGGCCCTGGTCGCGGGTCGGCGTGGACTTCCTCGAGGGCGGCACATACGCCGCAAAGGTCTCCCGACTGACCGACTTTGGCGCCTTCGTCGCGCTCGCCCCCGGCCTGGAGGGGCTGGTCCACATCAGCAGGCTGTCATCCGAGCATGTCGCACGCCCGGGCGACGTCGTGACCGCGGGACAGACGGTGGATGTCACCATCGTCACGATCGACCACGACCGGGAGCGGCTGCAGCTCAGCATGCGACCGGACGATGTCGAGGCGGCCGCCGCGACCCGGACGCAGCCCGCAACCAACGCACCGAAGCAGAGCCTCGGCACCCTTGGCGACCTCTTCGCGGGCATCAAGGTCAAGTAGACACGCACCGCGGAGGCGGCTGCTCAGCGGCCGTCGCCGTCGAGGGCCCGCTTGACCTCCTGCAGGTCCTGGAAGGTCAGACGCTTGTCGTGTGGCTGCCGGAGCAGGTAGGCCGGGTGGAACGTCGCCATGGCTCGAGACCGCCCACCCTTCCAGCTGATCTCCCTCCACTGGCCACGCATCCGCTTCACACCCGCCGTGGTCTGGAACAGGGTGCGGGTCGCGATGGAGCCGAGCACGAGCACGATTTCCGGCTGGACCATTGCCAGCTGGGCGTGCAGGAAGGGCGCACATCGTGCGATCTCGTCGCCCTGGGGGTTCCGGTTGTCCGGAGGGCGGCACTTGACCACGTTGGTGATGTAGACGTCACCGCGCCGCAGCCCGAGGACGTTGGCCAGCATGCGGTCGAGCATCTGTCCCGCCTTGCCGACGAATGGTTCGCCTTGCCGGTCCTCGTTGTAGCCGGGAGCCTCGCCGACGATCATCAGCCGGGCGTCCCGTCGGCCCGTGCCGAAGACGATGCGGCTCCGGCCTCGGTGCAGCCCGCACCGCTGGCAGTCCCCGAGCGCCGTCCGCAACGCTTCCAGACTGCGGGCATCTGCCAGTGCCGGCTCCAGCGTCTGCGCCCCCGTGGGCACTCCGCCCTTGAAGCGGGCCCATCGACCCAGCGCCATCTGTCCGCCGGGGGGAGGAGCCGGGCCGGGAGACGCCGCTGGAATCCGCCCCCCCTCACCGCCCGATGCCAGGGATCTGTCGGCGGCCCGCGCCCGGGGGGTGGAGCGCCCGGATGGCGCCCGCCGCTCTGGGCGCCGGTCACTCCGGTCCGCGTCCGCAGGGACCGAGCGGCGCTGTCCGTGCCGCCGGCGCGAGGGAATCTCGCGTGGCGCAAGCTCGACCGCCTCCGCAGGCAGTACCTGCGCTCCGCAACGCGCCATCCACTCGGTGGCCGCCTTCAGATCGGCCACCAGCGCAGCAAGCTCCGCATTGGGATCCCCTCCGCTGGTCATCGCCTGATCCCTGTTTCGGGCAGCCGCCAGCCTCGGGCACGGAGGCGGTCCAGCACAGCCGCCACCGGCAGCCCGATCACATTGTTCCAGTCTCCGCTCACGTGCTGCACGAGCCATGCCCCGCGCCGCTCCACCATGTACCCACCAGCGCAGCCCGCGGCTTCGCCACTCGCGACATACGCGGCGAGCTCTGCCGCATCCGCATCACCCCGGACGCGGACGTGGGAATGGACGCAGAACGACTCCTCCCCCCGTGCGTCGATGAGACACACTGCGGTCGTCAGCTGGTGCACCCGCCCCTGCAGGCGTCGGAGCATCGCCAGATGGTCGGCCGCGTCTGCAGGCTTGCCAAAGCTGCGCCCCTCCAGGTGAACGACCTGGTCGGCACCGAGAACGGTTGCGTCCGGGTGCCGCGAAGCGACAGCGCGAGCCTTGGCCTCCGCCCTCGCCGTCGCGAGGTTCACGGGGTCGTCATCGACGATGCTCGCCTCGTCCACGCCGGGTGCCACCGCTCGCACGCGGAGCCCCGTTGACGCAAGCAACCCCCTGCGCCACGCGCTGCTGGAAGCGAGAATGACCTCTTGGACTACCATGTCAAGGCTCCATGTTGGCCCACCCGGCTCCTTATAGTACGGTGCTGCGTCAACGACGCGTGCGCCTTTCCATCTGGTCCGGGCATGCAGGCGGGGGCGGGTCCCGCGACCGGTAGACCGGCGGATGCGTCGGTGAGGTGAACCCCATGAGCAAGCGTGCGGTCGGCATCGACCTGGGAACGACGTTCTCGGCCATCGCCCACGTGAATCGGCACGGCGTGCCGGAGATCCTCCACAACGGAGAGGGCGACCGGATCACCCCGTCCGTGGTGCTGTTCGATGGAGATGAGATCATCGTCGGCAACTACGCGAAGCAGGCCGCCGTCGCGTTTCCGGAACAGGTGGTGGAGTTCGTCAAGCGCCACATGGGAGAGGCGGACTTCAAGTACACCTACCGGGGTCGTGACTACACCGCCGAGCAGCTGTCCAGCTACATCATCGCGAAGCTCAAGCACGACGCGGAGGTTCGACTGGGCCACCGCATCGACCAGGCAGTCATCACGGTGCCCGCCTATTTCGGGGACATCCAGCGCCGGGCAACCATGCGTGCCGGCGAGCTGGCCGGTCTCGAGGTCCTCAAGCTCATCAACGAACCGACGGCCGCCGCCTTCGCCTACGGGCTCGCCAACGCCGGGCGCACCATGCGGTGCCTCGTCTTCGACCTCGGCGGTGGAACCTTCGATGTC
>JAYYRS010000022.1:0-7658 GCA_036126975.1 Myxococcota bacterium | reverse complement strand
GGTCGGGTCCGAGGCGGTCATCTATGGGGAGTCCCACGGTCTCGAGTACTACCGTCTGCAAGAGGACCCCGGGATGCATCAGGATCTTGCCGCCGTGGATCCGGAGCGGGCAGCCGAGCTGCAGAAGACCGGCTGCCGCTTTCCCGAAGCCGCGCCCACGCCGGACGTGGTGGCGTCTCCCGAGGCGCTCGAGCATCTCCAGGCCATGGGCTATGTCGAGCCGGACGATGACCCCGCAGCGGCGCCTTGATCAGACGAACCTGTCAACGCCCTTCAGGCTGTCGCCCTCGGGATTCTCGTCCCACTGGTACGGCGGGTCCAACAGTCCGTTGATGCGCTGCATCATCGCGTGCGTCTCGGACTCGATGCGCTGGCGGTTCCGCTCCTCAGAAGCCTTCTCGAAGATTCGGTGGTCGTCGGGGAGCCGGAAGCGGAAGGGGGTGCCGAAACGGACGGTGATGGTCCCTCCCGCGGGCTGGAGGATGCCCCCTGGAAAGGCCTCGCGTACGCCGGATACGCCGCAGGGCCCGATGGGTCTGTCGAGATGATGGGCAAACTGCAGGGCCCCGATCCGGCCCGGTGTGAGGCGACTGTTTACGATGCCCTGCGGTGTCACCAGCAACCATGAAGACTGCCGCATCGCGTTTTCTGCGAGCTCTACGGTCCGGACCGCAAAGCGACGGAAGACGTCCTGGACGGCCGCGGCGTAGGACTCGGCATCCGGCTCGAAGGGCCGGCCGAGCATGTCGCGACGGGTCCGCAGCGCCTGCTCGACTGCGGGTGTCCGATCTCCCCGGAGCGGGGTCCGCCCGTCGATGAGGTCCCGCAGGTGGCGGTATTCGTCTTCTTCAGGCCTGCGCCCGTGCAGCATCCGGAAGTCCGCGATCAGCACGTAGCCGCGGCTCGCGATGGGAACATTGCCCGTCGCATGGAGGAAGCGTCCCTGCAGCGGCTGCTGGTAGGGCAGGGGTTTGACGAGGTTGGCGCACATCCTGCGGTAGCGACGGAACATCTCGAGGCGGACCGGGAGCCAGTCATACAGATGGGAGTGGTTCATCATGATGATCCGGGGTGCATCACCGAGATGCTCCTCGCCTTCGAACACGACCCGCACGCCCCCAAGCCGGTAGATGATGCCGGCGCCGAACGCGACCGCGCCCGCCACGGAGTGGCGGATGACGGGGTTGACGCCATCGAGTGTGCGCAGGGTGATGGGTGGCTGCCATTTCATGCGCGGGCCGTATCTGACCGGTCCGGTCCCGTGCCAGCGCTCCGCCGGCCTGCGTCAGCCGAGCGACCCGGATGTCAGGGCCGCGCCCGCGACCTCTGCGACGCGGACGAACCATGCGGCGGCGATGGCCATCGCCGACTCGTCGAAATCAAACCGGGAGGAGTGCGCGGGGTGGCTCTCCCCGCCGGGAACCCGGGCGCCGAAACGGATGTAGCAGCCCGGGACGTGTTCGAGGTAGTCGGCAAAGTCCTCCCCGCCCATGTTGGCCGTTCCCAGAGGGACGACTCGCTCGGGACCGACGACATCGGTCGCGGCGGCGTGCGCGAGCGCAAAGGCGCGGTCGTCATTGATCACGGGCGGTGCGCCGGGTTCGATGCGGACGTCGGCCTGTGCGCCGTGCAGGTCGGCAATGGCTTTGGCCATCCGGACGACGCTCTGTTTGAGGTGGGCCCGCACATCGGGATGCTGGGCGCGGATCGTGCCCTCAAGCTCCGCCACGCCCGCGATGGCATTGTGGATGGTCCCCGCCTGGAATCGTCCAACGGTGACCACGCTCGGCTCGGCGGGGTCGATCTCACGACTCACGATGGTCTGGATCGACATGACGAGGTGCGAACCGACCACGATTGCGTCGACGGACTCATGGGGACGCGCACCGTGGGCGTCCTGGCCGCGCACGGTGATGTGGAACCGGTCCGTCGAGGCATTGACGGCACCCCGCGTGACCGCCAACGTACCCGGCGGGTAATGGCGGTCGACGTGTCCCGCGAAGATGCATCCGACACCCTCCAGTGCACCCTCGGCGATGAGTGCCCGAGCCCCATCGACCTTTTCCTCCGCGGGTTGCCACAGCATCCGGACCGGAGCCGGAAGGTCCGTCCGACCAGCCAGCAGATTTGCTGCGCCGAGAAGCATGGCCGTGTGGCCGTCATGGCCACACGCATGCATCACACCCGGGGTCTGGGAGGCGAACGGCAGGCCGGTCTCTTCATGGATGGCCAGCGCGTCCGTGTCGGCGCGGAGGGCGACGGCAGGAATCCCTGGAGGGCCGGGAATGTCCGCGATTACGCCGGTCCCGGCAACGTGGGAACGGTGGGCGATGCCGAGCCGGGTCAGTTCGCGACAGATCACGTCATGGGTCCGGCGCTCTTCCCAGGCAAGCTCGGGATGCTGGTGAAGGTCTCGGCGCAGTGCGACCAGGCGGGCAGCGAGGGGCTCGGAGACGGTCTCGGGGCGCGGGGCGGCCATGACACTCCCTGTGCTGAAGGCACCGTAGCAGGGGTGCGGGCGCGTCGGGTCGCCTCCGTTAGACTTGGCCCATGCCGAGGCTCAACCCGACCCTGACAACCCTCGCGACCTACCCCGCCGTAGAACTGGAGCGCCGCAAGGCAGCCGTGATCGCCCGCGGTCAGCGGCTCTACGACTTTTCGGTCGGCGACCCCACCGAACCGACGCCCGCGTTCATCCGGGATGCCCTCCGGGGCGCAGTCACCCCTCGCTGCGGCTATCCATCCGTTCGCGGCAGCAGCGATGTCCGGTCCGCGATCGCCGGCTACCTCTCCCGTCGGTTCAACGTCGCGGTCGACCCGAACACCCAGATCCTCCCCACCTCCGGTTCAAAGGAGGCGGTCTTCCATCTCCCGTTGCTCGTGGTGGATCCGCGCGCGGAGGACCGTGCGGTCGCGTTCCCCGATCCCGGCTACCCCGCCTACCAGCGCGGTGTGCTCTTCGCAGGCGGGGAGGCGGTGCCCGTACCGCTGGATGGCGACCATGTCTTCCGGCCCTGGGAGCTCCCCGAAGCGGTGGTCTCGCGGCTGCGCATGGTGTGGCTGAACACGCCCCACAACCCGTCGGGCGCCGTGATGTCTCTCGAGGACCTCCGGCGGGCTGCCGACTTCTGCCGGGCGCACGACATCCTGCTGGTCTCCGATGAGTCCTATGCAGACGTCTGGCTTTCCTGTGCGCCACCGCCGAGCCTGCTGCAGGCTGGCGTCGAGGGTGTGCTCGTCCTGCATTCGCTTTCGAAGCGGTCGGGGATGACGGGCTACCGCAGTGGCTTCCTTGCAGGAGACGCCGAGCTTGTCAGCAGGCTCGCGACCCTCCGCTCCAATCCCGGGCTCGTGCCCCAATCGTTTGTGAACGCCGCAGCGGCGGTGGCCTGGGCGGATGATGCGCATGTCGAGGAGCGGCGGCGGCTTTTTGCGGCGAAGCAGGCGTTGCTGCGCCGACACTGCGCTGACCTGGGGCTGGAGGTCGTGGCCAGCGAAGCGGGCCTCTACCTGTGGGTTCGGACGCCGCAGGGCCAGACCGATGAAGGGTGGGCTCTCCACCTGCTGGATCACGGAATCGTGGTCACCCCGGGGCCGATGTTCAGCGTCTGCGGTGGCGGGCAGGGGTTCGTGCGCCTCGCGCTCGTGCCTTCGCTTGACGAGATCGAAGCAGCGATCGCCGCTTGGCCCCGCTGAGCGCCCCGCTGCGGTAGCATTCCGGGCCCGTGAACGCCGAGAGAAGCCCATGACGCCCGAAGAGACCGACACCCTTCGCGCCCGAATCGAGGACAGCTGGAGCGGCACGCCGGACCGCGCCGCCATCGACGAGGCGTTGTTCGCCCTGGACGCCGGTGAGCTCCGGGTCGCGTCACCCCCTGGGGACGACGGGGGGGACTGGGAGGTTCATGCCTGGCTCATGAAGGCTGTGCTGCTCTACTTCCGCGTCGCCGAGATGCGCGTGCATGAAGTCGGGCCGTACACCTTCCATGACAAGATTCCGCTCAAGAGGCACCTCGACGAGCAGCGGGTCCGGCTGGTACCGCCTGGCCACATCCGCTTCGGTGCGCACGTGGAGCCGGGGTGCGTGATCATGCCGGGGTACGTGAACATCGGTGCCCGCGTCGGCGCAGGCTCGATGGTGGACACGTGGGCCACCGTGGGCAGCTGCGCGCAGATCGGTCGGGATGTCCATCTGGCCGGTGGTGTCGGGATCGGCGGTGTCCTCGAGCCGCCGGGCGCGCGACCCGTGATCATCGAGGATGGCGCGTTCGTTGGGTCGAGGGCAATCGTGGTCGAGGGTGTCCGGGTCGGTCGGGAGGCCGTGCTTGGCGCCAACGTCGCCCTCACGGCATCCACGCCGATCATCGATGTCACCTCGGACCAGGAGAAGGTCTATCGCGGGTACGTCCCGCCGCGCTCGGTGGTCATTCCGGGCACGCGGTTCAAGCGATTTCCGGCCGGTGCCTTCGGCGTGCCGTGTGCGCTCATCATCGGCCAGAGGAAGGAGAGCACGGATCGCAAGACCTCGCTCAACCAGGTCCTCCGCGAGTTTGCGGTCCAGGTCTGAGGTCGGTGCCCCGAGGCGGGCCGGGAGGGTGAACGCTGGGTGACCTCTTCGCCGTGCTGCGTCGGTTCCTCTTCGGGCAGCCGCGCCTCGCGCTCGCGCTGGCGGCTGCGGTCGTGGGCGCGCTGCTGTCCTGTCCTGTGCCGGTGCTGGACGTGGCGAGCTACCAGGACATCGCGGCCCAGCTGGACTGGCTGCGTCCCTACGACTGGTGGAGACCGTGGCCGCCCTGGGGCGCCAGCCGGGAGGCAGATGCCTTCGTCTATGCCCATCCGCCCGGCTTCCTGCTCTGGGTGAAGGCGTGGGCGGCGCTCGGGGGCCCCGTTCCGGCCTTGAAGGTCGCAGCGGGTCTTCCCTGGGCGCTGCTTCTGGGCTGGAGTGTGGGCAGGCTCGCCGAGCGTACGACGCGCCAGCGCTGGCTCGCGCTGGCCGCCTGGCTTGCCACGCCCATCACGGTCCTCGGGCTCCAGCGTGGCCTGATGCCAGACCTGATGGTCGCGGCCCTGTCGACCTATGCCGTCGTGGCATGGATCGAGGCGGATCGGGCGGACGCATCCCAGCGGGACCGCTGGCTCCGTGGCAGTGGTCTGACGCTCGCGCTCGCGTGCGTCACGAAGTACCCGGCGCTGCTGCTTCTGCCCGTGCTGCTTCTGCATGCGCGTGTCCGCCGCCGGCTCCGTGGGCTCCTGCCCTTCTGGCTCGCATTCGCGGTGCCGTTCATCCTGGTCGAGGGTTGGCTCTGGGTCGGCTACGGGCGGCCGCACCTCTGGGAGGTCCTGAGCCGGGCGGACGAGATTCCCAGGGGCCCACTCGGGGGGCGCGGCCTCGGCGTCGCAACCCGACTCGGGTTGGGCGTGGCCATGCTCCCGCTCATGCTCGCGCCGCTGCGACGGCTGTTGCTTCCATCCACGGTCCTGGCGGGGGGACTCGTGCTCTGGGGTGCACCGGGCGGGACCGACACCAGCGGGCTCGTCGTCCTGGCGGTGACAGCGGTGCCGGGTGTCGGTGCTGCGCTGGTCGTCGGTCGGGAATGGTTCGCGCCGTCGGCGCCGCGCGCCGACGTCGAGCCAGGCGACGGACTGCTCCTTGGGGGGTGGGCTCTGGTCGTGCTCCTCGGCGTGGTGGTCGGCCACAACTTCGCCGCCCCGCGCTACCTCCTTCCCGCAATGGCGCCGCTGGCCATGGTGCTGGTGCGGGTGGTGGACCGGCGGCCGCTCGCTCGCCGGCTTCTGTGGTTCGGCGCTGCGCTCCAGGGACTGCTGGCGCTCGCCGTCACGACGGCCGAGCACCATTTCTTCATGGCGGGTGACGCTGTCGCACGGCAGGCCGAGGACGCCGTGGACTCGCCGGGCCTCTACACCGGAGAATGGAGCTTCCGGCATCGGATGGACCTGCAGGGCTGGCGACTTCTGAGCTCTCATGCACCGCGCTCGGGCGACGTGGTGGCCGGCGTGAGGGAGGCGGCTCCCGCGGAGCTGCCTGCGGACTGGATCGAGCTGGGGCGTCTTCGCGCGGGTCGATTGCCGCTGCGTGTCGTGGACAGCGCGCATGGCGTGGGTCTGTACGGGGAGACCATCGGTGCGATGCCGCTGGGCTGGCGGAACGGTCCGCTCGAGGAGGCGATACTTTGGCGGGTCCCGTAGACGGTCTGGACGGAACGGTCGACCAGCTCGCGGCCGAGGACCGGCTCTTCGACGTGCTGGACCGGCCCTGGGCGACCATCGTCCTCGTCGTCTCCCAGGTTGTGTCCTACGTCGCGGTCGGCATCATCCCGCTGCATCGCGGCAATGCGGACCTGGCCGGCGTGCTCTTCCGCGCCCGCGGACCACGGTTGCTGGCGCGTTGCGGTGCGATGTGGTCCGAGGGTCTGGACGCAGGCGAACTCTGGCGGCTGGTCTCTGCGGCCTGGCTTCACGGTGGTTGGCTGCACATGGGTCTCAACGCCCTGGCGCTCATCGCAGTGGGACGTGTGGTGGAGGCGATGTATGGCCGGACCCGGATGCTGTGGGCATTCCTCGTATCGGCAAGTGTGGGAGCGGCCGCGTCCTGGGTGACCGGAACCCTGGTCAGCGTGGGGGCGAGCGGTGGCGTCTTCGGCTTGATGGCAGCGGCGGTGGTGTTCGGCTGGCGTCACCCCGATGCGCTCCCCGAGGCCCCCGCGCGGTTCTTCCGCTGGAAGCTCCTGCCCTGGCTGGCGGGAAACCTGGTGCTGGGTTTCATTCCGCCGCTTGACCAGGTGATCGACAACGCTGCCCATGTCGGGGGGCTGGTTGCAGGTGCTGCCATGGCCGCGGTCATGGGGAACCGGCTCGTCCCTGGAGAACGGGGGTCGGGGTTGGCGCGACTCCTGATGGGGCTGGGCATGGCCGGGCTCGTCGGCGCGGCGGCCGTGGGCGTGGCGAGCAAGTGGACGGCATGAGCAGGAGGCTCCAATGCGGGCGGTGATCCAGCGGGTGCGGCATGCAACGGTCGAGGTGGAAGGGGAAGTGGTGGGTCGATGCGGTCCAGGGCTGCTGGTCTTGCTTGGCGTCGGACCCGCCGACGGGGCCGGCGAGGTCGCGTGGATGGCGCGCAAGATTGCCGGGCTTCGGATCTTCGCGGACGACCAGGGGAAGTTCGACCGGTCACTGCTTGATGTCGGCGGGGAAGCCCTCGTGGTCTCCCAGTTCACGCTCTTCGCGGACTGCCGGAAGGGACGACGTCCGAACTTCTCTGGCGCTGCCCGTCCCGCGCATGCGGAACCGATCTACCGCGCACTGTGCGCGGCGCTTCGCGGAGAGGGCGTCCGTCACGTCGGTGAGGGGGTGTTCGCCGCGAACATGCAGGTGTCGCTGGTCAATGACGGGCCCGTCACCCTCGTGATGGACTCGCCCTGACGGGTGTGCCGGGGCCGGGTCCCTGGGGCGCGTACCGCGGAATGAGGCGTCGGCTCCGTCCACCGAAGCGCCATGACAGGTCGAATGTGGCGGGCACCCATGCCCAGGGCTGCGCAGACCAGCCTCCGCCTACCCGGACCTGGAGGTGGCGGAAGGTCGCCTGGTAGGCAATGCCCGCCACCCAGGAGTTGGCGAGCGCGTTTCCAGGGTCGGACTCG
>JAYYRS010000021.1:0-6107 GCA_036126975.1 Myxococcota bacterium | reverse complement strand
GCCGACCACCGTGCACCCCCATCGCGCCTTGAGGGCCTTGTTCGCACCCACGTGGTCGTAGTGGTGATGGGTGTTGAGGATGTGCGTGAGCTGCCAGCCCTCTGCGGCGAGCGCCGACTCCACCGGCTCCAGCTCTGCGGGATCGACCACCGCGGTCTCACCAGAGTCGGGCGCATGCAGCAGCCACAGGTAGTTGTCCCGCAGCGCTGGCAGTCGGCGGATCTGCAGGGCGGATGGAGATCTACGCCCCACGCGAACTCCCTTTCGCCCACGGCCATCGGATTCCCTGCGCCAGTGCCGCGCCGTGGGGAGCAGGGCGGGCCTGCAACGCCGAGGCAACCGGGTTGGGGCCAATGGGCGCGATGCGGGTCGAGGAAGGGGTCATGGGCTTCCGGGTGCTCGGCGACCCGGAATCCTGGACCCCGGGCCAGGGCGCATGCAGCGCCAGGCGGAGGATAGCGCGGTGGGGCGGCGGGGCGTCCTGGCGTGGATGCGCCCTGGCCAGCTGGATGAAGGTGATTACCGTTGCTCCATGCGCGGGATGGGCGGAATTCTGGACTCGCTGGGGTCGCTGCTGGCAGCCGCTGGCGTCGACCTTCCCCCGTGGGGCCTCCCTGTGTTCGCCCTCATCGTGATGCTGGTCCTCCTTCCCAGGATCTTCGCCAACATGGAGACTTCGCGCGCGCGGCGGTTGGTCCAGCGCAGTCGTGGCGTGGAGGGAGACGAGCGCGTCCGGATGGAGCAGAAGGCCCTCGAGGTGGCAGGTGCGCGCCCGATGAGCCTCGTGGCAGTGGCCGATGAGGCGATCCGGATCCGCCGCTCGCCGCTCGCCGTCCAGGCCGTCGAGCGTCTCGCCGAGACGGATGGTGCGAGGGACCATCTGCGAAGGCTCCGGAAGGCGCTCCGGAACGACGACAAGCTCCCGGGAAGCGCCCTCGCGGCCGCCCTCGTCGTCGAGCGGCTGCTGGATGCGGGCGCAGTGGGGGAGGCCGGTCGACGGCTCGGTCGCTTCGAGAAGCGCTGGCCGGGACATCCAGACCTGCAGGTGGCTGCGAGGAAGGTGCAGGCCGCGCGGGCGGAGGAAGAGGGGTAGGCTCGGGCCGTGTCCTCCTTGCCCGATCCCCCGACGAACTCCGTCGACTGGCGACTCGTCCTGCCGATGCTGGCACTCCTGGGCCTGGTGTGCAGCATCTATGCGCCGGGGCTTGGATACGAGCTGGTCTACGACGACCCGATGCTGGTCGGGGCATCCCGGCTGACCGGTGCGCTTGGGGACCTCCCTGGTGTGCTGACGTGGGACCTTTGGGCGTCGACGAACCAGGCCGAGGCATCCCGCTCCGGATACTTCCGTCCGCTCTTCCTCCTTTCCCTCTGGCTTGACCGCCAGGTCCCACAGGAGTTCTGGCTCTCCGCCCACCGCCTGCAGGACGTCACATGGCACCTGGGGGCGACCGGGCTGGTGGTTGCCCTGGCGCACCGGTGGGGCGCGGGGCGGGTGGCAGCGCTCGCCGCCGGTGGGGTGTTTGCGCTCCACCCTGCCCATGTCGGTGCGGTGCAGTTCGTCGCTGCGCGGAACGACCTCATGGCGACAGCATTCCTTCTGCTGGCTGTCTGGCAGATAGACCGGTCCGGCGCGCGAGGCCTTGGGAGCCTCGCGACCCTCTGCTCGGCGGCGATGCTGAGCAAGGAAAGTGCGGCGCTCGCGCCCCTCCTGCTCTGCATGCTGGCCGTGGCACGGGGCGTTGGATGGCGCCGGGCTGCAGGTGTGGGTGCCGCCAGTGCAGCCGGCGTCCTGGTCGCCGTCGGGCTGCGATTCTCGGTCGGTGTCCCGCTTCCGGAATCCTCGGGTTCGCATGCCATGCTGGCGGTGTTCGGTCCCGCACTTGGCCATTGGGCTGCGATCGCAGCATGGCCGGTGGATCTGGCCCCCGGACTCAATCTGACGTGGCCGGAGGCAGCCGCGCTTGGCGCGATGACCCTTGGGCTGGTGGTCTTGGTGGGGGTCGGGCTGGCGAGCGGATGGCGGGGCCTCGCCTGGATTGGTGCGGGGGGGCTGGTCCTGATCCCGGCACTTGCGGGTGTCGCTGCAAACGGGCTGGTCGCCGATCGCTACCTCTACGGACCGCTGGCCTTCTGGGCGGTCGCCCTGGGCCTCGCGATGGCGCGTCTGCCGTGGTTCGCGGCGGTCCTGGCAGGAGGCGGTCTGGGGGGCGCGCTGGCGATGCAGACGGTCCGGACGCTGCCGACCTGGAGCTCCGAGATCGACCTTTGGCGCGCGGGGGTCGCGGCGCATCCACAGCCGTACACCTGGGCGGCCTATGGAGCTGTTCTGGAGGAGGCGGGCCTCGTGGCCGAGGCGGCGCGCTACACGGAGCGCGCGAGCAGTACGACCCCCCCCATGCCGCACGCCTGTTTCAATGTCACGCGACGGTACCTGCAGAGCGGTGCGCCTGCCGAGGCGGTCCGGGCAGGGGCGGCCGCCCTGGCGGCGGGTTGCCCGCGCTCTCCGGAGCTGCTTGCCCCCCTGGCAGTGGGGCAGGCGCTGGGCGGAGACTGGGCCGAAGCCGAGGCGACCGTGTCGGGCATGGACGGAGACCCGACGGGGCAGGCGGTGCTGGTGCGATGCGCCGCGGCGGTGCGCCGCGGGGACCTCGAGGTGTTGCTGCGGACCGCCCGCAGTGGCCGTGGTGAGCCGGATGCCCTGCGCGGACAGGTGGCCTTCCTGCTTCGAGCATCGGGAGACGAGGCGGCGGCGTTGGTCGTGGAAGCGATGCCGTTTCCGTGACCTGCACCGGGATGCAGCCCCGTCGCGGCGGGCACGTGGCGCCCCGAGGCATCACCCTCCGGCGGCAAGCGCTCGCGTGCGCTGGCGGACTGCAGCAACGGCGAGGATCACCGCGACCGCGAGGACTGCGGCGGCGCCGAGGAAGGGGGAAGACGGCCCAAGCCCGGTATACAGCAGCCCGCCAATGGTGGGTCCGATCGCCCGTGCGAGCGCGCTCATGGATTGGTTGGTTCCGAGCACGAAGCCCTGCTCGGCCGGACTCGTGCCCTGGGAGATGAGGGCCTGCAGGCTGGGCGAGGAGATGCCGTTGCCGATTGCGATCCAGACGAAGACGGCGACCATCGGGCCGACGGGCGGTGCAAAGGGCAGCAGGGCGAGACCGACCGCGAGGATGCCGATTCCGATGGGGACGAGCGGGCCCTCCCCGAAGCGTTTCACGAGCGGGCGGATCAACCCGCCCTGGACGAGGATCATCACGACGCCCGCAACGCCGAACATGCGCCCGACCTCGGGAGCATCCAGCCCACGGGCGTGCTCCGCGAACAGCGTAAAGGTGCTTTCCATCATCGCGAAGGAGACCGTCAGCACGAAGGTCAGGAGTACGCAGAGTCCCACGACCGGATGCCGGAGCACCTTGAGGAACGCGGTGGGCGACAGGGGGCGTGGCCGGGTCGTGCTGCCGGGATGCCGGGTCTCGGGGAGCAGCACCGCGGTCATCGCAAGATTGGCGACCGACATGGCCGCGGCCACCCAGATGGGGACGGCGTAGCGGTTGACCGCGACGCCGCCCAGCAGGTCACTGACCGCTGCTGCGATGCTCGGCGCGGTCAGCTCGCCGCCCACAAAGGGGCCGACCGTGAAGCCCACGCCGAAGGCCGCGCCGATGAGGCCCATGCCCATGGCGCGCTTTTCGGGTGGTGTGATGTCGGCGACGGCCGCCTGCGCCGTGGAGATATTGGCCGTCATCGCTCCGTGCAGGATCCGGAAGAGGAACAGCCCCGCCAGGGACTCCGCGGCAGCAAAGCCCGCGAGCCCGACCGCAGTCATGAGGATGCTTGCGAGGAGCACGGGCCGGCGGCCGAACCGGTCCGAGGCCGAGCCCCACAGTGGGGCAAAGAAGAACTGCGCGAGCGAATACGCCGCCATCAGCCAGGTGACTTCAGCAGCCGACGCTCCGTACTCCTCCGCGTAGAAGGGGAGAAGCGGAATGACGATTCCGAAGCCGATGAGGTCGAGGAAGACCGTCATCAGTACGGGCAGCAGCGCTCGGAACACGACAGGCTCGGTGGGCGGGGACGAAGTCTGTATCACGCAGGCGGGGTTCGCCTACTCCGGTGCGAAGCGATGGACGAGCGCGACCTCCGCCGCGCCGTCCCCATCGATGTCGCCGGCGGCCACGCGGTGGCCGGTTCGGAGGAATTGTCCGGCCTGCGCCCATCGTGCATCCGCGTCGTCGGCGAAGAGCACCGGCCGCCAGGTGCGCAGCTCCGGCGCGCCGCGAAACAGGTACAGGGCGCCGGAGTCGAAGAACTCCGGATTGTCCTTCGGGCTCGGGTTGCGGCGAGGCGCCCCGACGAGCAGATCGTCGAGGCCGTCCCCATCCGTATCGGCGATGCTCACGCTTCTCCCGAATCCATCGCCCTTTTCGTCCCCATAGAGGCGGACATCGGGAAATCCATCCCGTGTCGTGAACAGGTCTGCCCCGAGCCAGATCAGAACCATCCCGGCGCCGTCGTCCGCACCCGGTGCCCCCGCTGCCAGATCGGGTTGCCCATCGCCATCGAGGTCCCCCGTCGCGACGGCCCAGCCGGCCCAGTGTTGCTCTCCGAGTCCGCTGAGCACCCGTGTGGCGGCCACCATGAGTGTGGTGGGACCGGGCAGCGCGGCCCCGGAGAGGACATGGATCGTTCCCTCGGCCTCCCATGTCCCGTCCGCGAACGGTGCCCCAACGACGATGTCGCTGATCCCATCTCCATCGAGGTCGCTGCGGCAGTCGATGCTCGTCCCTGCGCGGGCCCCGATCCCGACGCCGGTGTAGACGTGGGAGAGCGTGGACAGCTCCATCCGGCCCGTTCGTCCCGCAAGCGCGCTCGGCGGTGCGACCGCGATGCGGCCGCCCAGGCTGTCGACCGAGCTGTCGAGTGGCGCGGCCACCACCACGCCGCCACGCCCGTCGCCCTCGAGATTGGGGCATCCGGCCACCACCTGACCCAGCTCGCCGCCCTCGTCGTCGCCAACGAGGATGACGAGGCTGCTGTCGTCAGCACTCTGCTCCCCGCCCGCTGCTGCGGCGGCTCCGGAGAGGATCCAGGCCGCGCCGTCATGCCGGGTCAGGTCCGAGCGCCGATCCTCGGGCGCGCCCACGAACAGCTCAGCGACGCCATCACCATCCAGGTCGGGAACGATGTCCAGGGCGGCACCGAAGCGCAGATCGGCGCGGTCCGAGACCAGCGTAGTGTCGGCGGAGGCGGCGGGGAGGACGCCGCGGGTGACCGAGGAGAAGACCCGCACCGCCGCGTCATCCGGGCTGCCGGCGACCAGCCCCCCCGGGCCGAGTGCGACGCTCCAGTCCGGACCGAGGGCCAGGGTGCCCTCGACCTGCCACGGGGCGTCGAGGGGTGCATGGACGCCAGAGCTGAAGGTATCCCCGCCCGGCATCACCCCCACCCGGGCCGCCGCGAATTCGGACTCGCAGCCGGAGCCCCGACACGCGCGGGTGCACGCCGATGCGAACAGCGAGACGCCCAGGATCCCCGCCAGGGAACCCCCGAGGAGGACCAGACGGGCCCTACTCGTCTGCATCCTTCTCCGTGGCGCCCTTGTCGCTGGATTGCGCTGCTCGCGTCGCGGGCGTGCCGTCCCCTGGACCGTTTCCATCCACGGCCTCGGGCGCCGATGGCTCCGCCGGCAGCACGGGGATGATGGCCGGGTTGGTCTGCTCCAGGATGTGCAGCTCGACCCTCCGGTTGGCGGCCCACGAAGTTTCATCGTCGCCATCCATGCGGGGAACGTCCGGCCCGAAGCCCTTCGCCTGCAGCCGCGTGGCGTCGATTCCTTGCGCGACAAGGTACGCGACGACGGCTTCGGCGCGCGCCTGGCTGAGCTCCACGTTGTCGGACCGCGTGCCCCGCGCGTCGGTGTGGCCCTGCACCTCGACGAGTGTCACGAGGGGGTTGTGGATGAGCACCGAGGCCATCTCGTCGAGGAGGGCGTTGGACGCCGCGAGGACGGAGGAACTCCCGGTGTCGAACATCACCTTGCCGTCGAACTCGATGCGCTTGCCGGCGAGCCGGACCCGCTTCTTCGGGGGCGGGGGCGGCTC
>JAYYRS010000020.1:0-9424 GCA_036126975.1 Myxococcota bacterium | reverse complement strand
TTCCGCGTCACCTCAGTCGTTCCGATCAGGAACGGTCGGGTCAGCGTCACATCGCGGGGCCCTCCCCAGGCCTCACGGGAAATCGACGGCTCGCTGGTCCCCAGCTCGGCGGCCACACCGGCCCTGATCTCTGCCGCCATCGCGGGTGGCAACAACCCTCGACGAGGCTCAGATGGCTTCGGCGTGAGTTCAGAGTCGCCCATCGTGTACGTCCCGGGCTCGAACCGCACCAGATCGTATCCGGCGTCAGCCACCGGCCCGGCCATGGTGACGGTCGGCACAAGAAAGAGCCCACACAGGAGCGCGGTCTGCAGGGGCGCGCCTCGGAAGAAAGAAGTCATGGCGGTGCCTCGTCTGACAAATGTTGCGGGACCCGGTGCCCTCGCCCCAAGGCGATCTCCCGAGCTTCCGGACGCTACAGAATCCTGCCCGTTCTGGTCAACATGACGAGCCAGGGCTGCGCGGCAGCGGCATCGAAGACAGGGAACAAGCCAGCGCGCAGCGGCAGGTCCGGTGCCGATCCCGATGCACGGTTCCAGTGGTTTACAGCCAACGTTTCTGCAGAACCGTGCTCACGAGTTGCGCGAAATCCCCAGGGCATCCAGTGTCCAGTCCCCACACGGAAGCGCCGGATCCCGAACGCTCCGCGCAGCGGGTCCAGCCGGGCACAGGAATGAGCAGCCGGCCGCCGCATCACTGCCTGATGCAAGCCCCCTCATGCGGTTTGCCTCGTCCCGACACCGCCACTCGACGGCAGTTCGTCTCGCCGGCCGCTTCTCCGGGACGGCGCCCCGGTCCTTCCCCCGGATTCAGGGCACCAGCGCGCACCCCCGGGCGTCGCCCACCGGGCGTGCCTGCGTCCGGGCCATGCCGAGCGCCCGGGCGGTCACCGTCCGGGTCGCATCATCGAAGCGGACCCGTGCGACGTCAGGCTGCACGCGGATGTACGCCCGGCAGGCATCCTCTTCTCGACCGGAGACGTACCGACACGCGCAGGCCTGGAGGGCCGCGAAGGACGTCGCGATGCGAAGCAACCCCACGTCGTACTTTGCTGGAGGCGCCGCGGTGCTCTCGCCGACAGCGCCCACAGGCGGAGGCGGGAACGCTGCGGGGGTGAACGTACCGGGCACCGGGCGGTCGGCACCGCGCTGGCTCGGCCCCGATCGGGGAAGGGCCTCCACCAGGGTGGCCACGTGGGCGAGGAACGCATCATGCTGGAAGGTGCCATCGCGATCGTCCCCCGTCCGGGCCACCACGACTCCGGCTTCGGGCATCACGTAGATGGACTGCCGCCAGTGGCCCAGCGCAGCAAAGACATCAGCGGGTGCAGAGGGCCAGGGCCGCCTCCCCTCGTTCATGGCGGGGTGGGCGCGGTTCAGCCAGAGGTTCCACCCCGGGGTGGGACCGGATGGCGAATCCAGAAGCTTTCCGTCCAGTACGGCGGCCGGCGTCAGGGCGCGGGCCATCCAGCCCTCGGGCAGGATGCGTTTCCCCGACCAGCAGCCGTCCTGCAGCAGGAACACGCCGAACCGGGCCATGTCGCGGGGCGTCATATACAGCGTGGAGCTGCCGATCGGGACGCCAGACTCGTCGTGCTCGAACTGGGCCGAGGTGATGCCCAGCGGGCCCAGGAGCAGGTCGTCGAGGTAGCGGTCGCCATGGCGCCTGCGGAGCACACGATGCGCCACGGCGGACTGGACGACCGTGTTGCCGCTCGCGTAGCTGTACGACGTCCCGGGCGCATCCCGCAGCGCGTGGGCCGTCACGAACCGCGCCATGTCCGCCTGGCCACCGCCATAGAGCATGCCGATGACCGAGGATGCTGTCGGGGACTGGCCTTCGTAGGTCTCCCGCCATGCCCATCCCGTGGCGTGCTCCATCAGGTGGCGGGTGGTGACCCTGCAGGCGTCGGGCGCTCCGACCTCGATGCTGTCGCAGATCGAGGCATCCACGTCCAGGTCAGCCGTGTGCACCGCGATGCCAACGGTCGCAGCCGCCACGGACTTGGTGACCGACCACAACAGGTGGGGCATGTCGGGCTGCCAGTCCCGACCGTACCGCTCATACAGGATCGCCCCGTCGCGGACGATCACCAGCCCGTCCGTCCGAACGCCGGTCCGGCCCTCCTCGTCCATCGCAGCGGGAAAGGCGTAGGACTCGAGCGCATGCAGTGCGTCGGCGGCGCCGACCGCAGCGCGGGTGGCGGCCACGGTGTCGCGCCAGTCCCCGTCCGGCTCGGCACCCGCTGGGCAGACGGCCCGGGCCGCCAGGGACAGCATCAGCGCGAGGATCGGCATGGCGCGCGGCTACTCCTGTTCGGGGCCCACCTTCTCGAAGTAGCGCTGCAGGGCGCCATCGATCCTGGGACCGATGAACTTGTTCAGGACCAGCCAGTAGAGCGGAAGGTAGAGGGGCACGAAGCACAAGGCACCGCCCGCCGACGAGAGCACGACGACGGTGAGCATGACCCACACCAGGACGTGGGCCCAGGTCGGCATCCACGGCGAGATCCGCAGCTGCCCGTCCTCCATGGTCGCCTTGTAGCCGTTCTTTCCCCAGCGGAAGGTGAGGGCCATGGGGTCGCGGCTGAGCACGTCCGTCCGCGCGGCACCCACGGCATTCTCGACGGCGGCCAGCACCATGGCGCTGTCCACGCCCTCGGGGAGCTTGATCATGAACTTGAAGAACGGAAACATCGGCCATCCCGGGAACGGGGGGTTCTACCCGCCCAAACTGCGCCGCAGCCTACCAGAGTGCGTCGTTCCGTCCTCGATGCGGACACCGCCGGCGCGATATATTCAGCCCCGAACACGGCCTCCTGGAGCCTCCATGCGTCCGATACTCGCGCCCGTCCTCCTGCTGGTGTCCTGTGCGGGGCCGCCCGAGGCGCCCGCCGGTCCCGCCTCGGACGATGCCGCCTGCGATCCCACTTCGGACCGCGACGGCGACGGGCTGGACGACTGCACCGAGGCCGAGCTCGGCACCACCGCAGACGATGCAGACAGCGACGGAGATGGCATCTCCGACGGGGACGAGGTCGACTGCGTCTCCGACCCGCTGGACCCCGACGAACAGTGCTACGCCTGCGGCTGGCCCCACAACGACCCCGGTGACCTTGCGCCCACGGGCGCTGACATCGGCGACACCGTGGCCAACCTCGCGCTGGTGGACCAGTGCGGCGAGACGGTCGACCTGTACGACTTCGCGGACGCCTACACCCTGGCCTTCATGACCGCTGCCTGGTGCCCCATGTGCATGGATGAGGCCGCTGCCCTCGGGGAGACCACCGCCATCATCGCCAGCGAGACCGGCCACCCCGTCCGCGGCATCGTCCTGCTCTTCGAAGGCAACAGCGGCACCACGCCCGTTCCCGAGGATGCCGAGGCCTACGCGGCGCGGATCGAGGCCGGGGACACCCCCGTGCTCGGAGATGTCTCCGACACTGCCCTCGCCGCAGTGCCCTACGATGGAAGCTCCATCCCCGGCGTGTGCCTCCTCAGCCCCACGATGGAGATCGTGGCCTGCACCACCGAGGAAGGCAACCTGACCAGCTTTGCGGACGTCATCCGAGACCACGCAGGCTGACTTCCGCCCCTTTCCAACGCTGCTGGAGCCACAATGGACCGCACGACCCTTCTGCTGACCTCCCTCCTGTCGCTCTCCCTCGCCTGCGGTGAAGAGAAGTCGGATGACGACGACGATGACACCGTAGAGACGGACACGGATACCGACGGCGACACCGACATCGGCGCCGACGACGACACCGACGACGACACCGACGACGACACCGACGACGACACCGACGACGACACCGACGACGATACCGACGACGACACCGACGACGACACCGACGCCGCCGGCGTGGGGCCCGATGACGCGTGGGCGGCCATGGGGTGCGAGCAGGTCGGCGCCGCCGCGGAGCCCCTGGTCCTGGGCGCGAGCACGGCCGAGTCGAACACCGCCGTGATCGTTGCGGCGGACGTCGGCACGTGGTCGCTGGTCATGCCCGCGTCGGGCGATGGCTGGTTCACGCTGGAGATCCCGGCCTGGATGACGGTGATGCACGCCTTCACCGAGCAGGGCGTGGAGATCGAGTTCATCGACGCCGACCCCTTCACCGAGGCCTTGATCAACGGGGCATGCCCGGATGCTGGCATCTCCGACCAACGGCTCGCCTTCCACGAGTGGGGTGCGTACACCGTCCGGGTGGCCGAGGGAGCGCCGGAGACCGTGTGGTTCGCCATCGCCAAGGAGGAGTAGTCCCGCTGATCGCGGTCGCCCTGGTCGGGTGCCGGCAAGCCGGGTTCCTGGACACGGGCGCTCCCGTGGCGCCCGGAGATCCGGTCGCGCTCGCGCTGCCGGCCCACTTCCCCGACTTTCCTGGTGCGCTGCCCAGCCAGGCCGAGGCCGACCTCGGCCGGCTGCTCTTCCATGACTTCCGGCTGTCCGTCGATGACGCCCGCTCGTGCGGGATCTGCCATGAAGGCAAGAAGGGCTACACCGACGGATTCGTCGTGGCGGTGGGCGCCCTGGGTGACGCCCACACCCGGAACACCCAGTCCCTGCTCAACCTCGCGTGGCGGGGTCCCCTGACCTGGGTGCAGCCGGAGCTGACGGACCTGCGCGCGCAGATGCAGGTCCCCCTGTTCGGCACCCACCCGGTCGAGATGGGTGTCGACCCGGATGTCCTCCCCGACCGCCTCGCGGCCATCGAGGTCTACCCCCCTGCATTCGCGGCCGCCCATCCCGATGACCCGACACCCATCACCATGGAGAACGTGGAGCGTGCGCTGCTCGCATACGAGCGGCTGTTCGTCGCGGGCGAGACCCCCTATGACGCATTCCTCCAGGGCGATGCGGACGCACTGTCGGCCGACGCAGCGGCCGGCCACGCGCTCTTCTTCAGCCCACGACTCGGCTGCGGCGGGTGCCACGGTGGCCTGTTCCTCGACCGGCAGACCGACCCATCCGGAGCGCTGCTCTCGGAGCAGCCGGCGTACGTGAACACCGGCATGTACAACATCGATGGGCAGGGCGGATTGCCCCCACAGGAGACCGGACTGCATGCCGTGACCGGCGACCCTGCGGACATGGGACGTTTCCGGGTCCCCAGCCTGCGGGGGGTCGCCGAGACGGGGCCCTGGGGGCATGACGGGTCGTTCCCCTCTCTCGACGACGTCATCGACGCCTATGCCCGTGGCGGGCGCCTCCTCGTCGGCGGCCCCTACCCTGGAGACGGTGCCACCAGCCCCTGGAAGGATCCCCGCATCACGGGCTTCTCCCTCAGCCAGACCGAGAAGGAACAGCTCATCGCCTTCCTCGAGTCCTTGACCGACGCCGGGGCCAATGCCCGCCCGTTCCTGCAGACACCATGGTGCCCCGACGAGCCGGACACCGGCGACGCAGGGTGCATCCCGGTCGAGGGCTGAGCGCGGCGCTGGGCGGACCCGCAGCGCGCCTGCCCCGCTAGACCCGACGACGCCGCAGCAGAACCGCCCCCATGCCGCCCAGCAGCACGAGCCCGAGCCCGCCCCGCCCCGGAACCGTCGCGCAGCCGCCGCCGTCCTTTTCGCCGGCGTCCGCCACGGCCGAACCGCCGTCACTGCCGTCGCAGTCCTGGTCGATGCCGTCGCCCGCGATCTCCTCGGCGCCGGGATTCACGCCCGACCGCGTGTCGTCACAGTCGACCAGTTCTGCGTCGACCGTGGCCTCTCCGGGATCCTGGCAGTCGGTGTCGACCGAGCTGACGGTGTCGAGGGTCCGGAATCCGTCCCCATCGCCATCCGCGAAACAGAGCTCGGCGCCATCGCAGTTCGCGTCGACCTCGTCGCCTGCGGCGTCGTCCTGGTCGGGGTGGATGGCGTCGCTGCTGTCGTCGCAGTCTCCGACGGGTGCGTCATCTGTCGCCACGCCGGGTCCGGCGCAGGACAGCAGCTCGCTCTCCACAGTGGTGATGCCGTCCGGACGGTAGCCGTCACTGTCGGCGTCCAGGTAGCAGAGCTCCGTGCCGTTGCAGTCGCTGTCGATGCCGTCGGCCACGACCTCGATGCCGTCCGGATTGACCGCTGCGTCGGCGTCATCGCAGTCGCCTGCCTCCGCGCCCGCCCCGACCAGACCCGGCCCGGTGCATGCGAGGTCTCCGACCGCCGGTGTGGGGTCGTCGGGACGGTAGCCGTCTGCGTCGTAGTCGGTGTAGCAGAGCTCCGCGCCATCACAGTCGCTGTCGATGCCGTCCGCCGGCGTCTCGACGGCGGCCGGATGGACGCTCGCATCGGTGTCGTTGCAGTCTGCGGACGCGCTGCCGTCGGCCTCGCCGGCGTCTGCGCATGTGAGGTCCGCCGAGACCACCGTGGCGCCATCTGCCGAGCGGGCCCCGTCGCCATCGGCATCCACATAGCAGAGCTCCGTGGTGTCGCAGTCCTGGTCAATGCCGTCCGCGATCGATTCCGTCGCGCCCGGGAAGACGCCGACCGCAGTGTCGTCGCAGTCATCGGCGGGCTGGCTCGCCAGCGCCAGGCCCGCGGCCGAACAGCTCAGGTCCGACGATGCCTGGGTCAGCCCTGTCATCTCGGCGTGTCCATCTCCATCTGCGTCGACGAGACAGAGCTCCTCTCCGTCGCAGTCCTGGTCCGTGCCGTCTGCCGTGACCTCCGTGGCGCCCGGATAGGCCGAGGCGCTGGTGTCGTCGCAGTCCGTCTGCGGGACAGAGCTGTCCGCCTCTCCCCCATCCGAGCAGTCACCGTCCGCGCTGGCGACCGTCGTGCCTGCGCTGTCGGCGTAGCCGTCAAGATCGGCGTCCGCATAGCAGGTCTCTGCACCATCGCAGTCGCTGTCGATGCCGTCCGCGACCACCTCGGTCGCGCCAGGATTCACTGCGGCGTCTGCGTCGTCGCAGTCTCCGGTCGCCATGGTGGCGGCCGCCTCGCCGGCATCATCGCAGTCGTCATCGCTCGAAGTGACGGTGCCATCGATGGCCCGGTAGGCGTCGCCATCGCTGTCGACGAAGCAGATCTCCGCGCCGTCGCAGTCGCTGTCGACCTCGTCGCCGATGGCCTCCGAAGCGCCCGGATTGATGGCGGCATCGGTGTCGTCGCAGTCCGTGGCCGGGTCCGAGGGGACGGCCTCGCCTGCATCGTTGCAGTCCATGTCGTCCGTCGAGCCCACCGTCGCGCCCGAGACCGGCCGGTAGCCGTCCTCGTCCGCGTCCGAGTAGCACAGCTCGGCGCCGTCGCAGTCGCTGTCCACCCCGTCGGCGACCACCTCGGTCGCGCCAGGGTTGATGCTCGCGTCGGTGTCGTCACAGTCCGTCGCAGGTGCGGTGGCATCGGCCTCGCCGAAATCGGCACAATCTGCGTCGTCCGACAGCACCGTCGCGCCGGACGCGTCGCGGTAGCCGTCGTTGTCTGCATCCGCGTAGCAGGCGTCGCCGCCATCACAGTCCTGGTCGATGCCATCGACCACGATCTCCGTCGCGCCCGGGTAGACGGTCGCGTCCGTGTCGTCGCAGTCCGGGTCGCCCCCGCCGACCGCCTCGCCGGCGTCGTCGCAATCGCCGTCGCTGCTGGAGACCAGGAGCGCGCCGGCGGCCGCGATGCCATCTCCATCTCCATCGACGTAGCAGGTCTCGGTTCCATCACAGTCGGCATCCACGCCGTCCCCGATGGTCTCTGCCGCGCCTGGGTACACATCCGCGCGGGTGTCATCGCAGTCATCCGCGGTCATGGCCGAGGTGGCCTCGCCGGCGTCCGAGCAGTCCGCATCGCTGGACGGGGTGGTGCCCCCCGCGGCATCCCGGTAGCCGTCTTCGTCCGCGTCGGCGTAGCAGACCTCGGTGCCGTCGCAGTCAACGTCGACGCTGTCGCCGATGGTCTCCGACGCCGCGGGGTTGATGCTCGCGTCGCTGTCGTCGCAGTCGGTCTGGGGGACCGAGGCATCGGCCTCGCCCGGGTCCGTGCAGTCGCCGTCGGTGGAGGCCACCTGGGCACCGCTCGCGTCGGCGTAGCCGTCCCCGTCGAGGTCCGCGTAGCAGGCATCGCCGCCGTCGCAGTCCTGATCGATCCCGTCGAGGATGGTGTCGAGCGCGCCCGGATGGATCGATGCGTCGGTGTCGTCGCAGTCCGTCGCCGGTTCGGTCGACGAGCCCTCACCCGGGTCGGAGCAGTCCATGTCGCTGCTCGAGATGGTCAGGCCGGTCATCTCGCTGAAGCCATCGTCATCGTTGTCGACGTAGCAGAGTTCTCCGCCGTTGCAGTCGCTGTCGATGCCGTCACCCGGCGTCTCGGTCGCGGCCGGGCTGATGGTGGCGTTGGTGTCGTCGCAGTCGGTCGCCGGGGTGCTGGCCGTGGCCTCGCCCGGGTCGGTGCAGTCGAGGTCTGCCGAGGCGACGAGGCCGCCCGACGCGCTGCGGTAGCCGTCGCCGTCGAGGTCCGCGTAGCAGGTGTCCGCGCCGTCGCAGTCCTGGTCGATGCCGTCGCCCGGCAGCTCGGTGCCGCCCGGGCGCGCCAGGAAGACGGTGTCGTCGCAGTCGGTCAGCGGGTCGTCGGGCGAGGCCTCGCCCGCGTCGGCGCCATCCTCGTCCGTCGACACCCGGGGGCTGCCGTCGCTCGCACCGAAGCCGTCTCCGTCCGCGTCGACGTAGCAGACCTCCGTTCCGTCGCAGTCCTGGTCGACGCCGTCCCCGGTGGTCTCGGTCGCGCCCGGGTAGACCGAGGCGTCGTTGTCATCGCAGTCCTCGCTGGCGAGGTAGCCGTCGGTGTCCAGGTCCGGCTCGTAGCCGTACCGGATCCACATGCGGCCCCGGCGGCCGTCGTAGCTCGGGTTGCCGAGGGCCAGGTCGGTGTAGCCGTCCCCGTCGAAGTCCCCCACGCTCTGCAGGTGCGAGGTGTCCGCCCAGTCGTCCATCACGCCCGAGGCCGTGCCGGTCTGGACCTCCGTTCCGATGCGGATGTCGTCGTAGCCGTCGTCGTTGATGTCCCCCAGGGGGACGATGTCCGCCCGGCTCCACTGCTGATCGGGCGTGCCGGTGATGCCGCCGGCGTCTCCCAGATAGATGTTGGCGTCGTACGAGTTGCCGGCGAGGTAGACGTCGGCGTACCCGTCGCCGTTGATGTCGCCGAGGTCGACCACCCGGGCGCCAAGCTCGTGCCCGCCTGCCGTGCCATACTGCCCATGGCTGGCGGTCGAGGCGAGGCCGCTCGCCGAGCCCTCGAACACGTAGACCTTGCCGGATTCCGAGCCGCCGTCGTCGTTGCCCGGCGCGCCCACGACCACGTCGGCATACCCGTCGCCGTTGACGTCTGCGACGGCGAGTGACGTGCCGAACTCATCGAACGCGACCTCGCCATAGAGCGTCGCGTCGATGATGGTGTCGATGTAGGCCGTCGAGCCCATGTACACGACGAACTTGCCCGCGTCCGTACCGGAC
>JAYYRS010000019.1:0-8299 GCA_036126975.1 Myxococcota bacterium | reverse complement strand
ATCCGGCCGTGGGGACGTCGTCTCCGGTGCGGGCGGCGTTTCGGGGGTGCGGATCGTCGCTTCCGTGCCATCCCAGGGAAAGCGCACTCCCACCCGCTGGGCGGGTGGGCGCTCGTCCGGGGCGTACTGACGGACGATCTTGAACTCCACGCGGCGGTTTGCCGCGAGGCTGGCCTCGTCTTCTCCGGCTCGGCGCGGGACCACCTCTCCCATGCCCCGGTAGCTCATCCGATCGGGATGTACGCCTGACCGCAGCAGCTGCTCCCAGATGGCGCGGGACCTGCGGATTGAGAGGTCGTAGTTGTAGACGAACGAGCCCTCGTCGCTCGCATGGCCCTCGATGACGAGGTGCGCGATCTGCCAGTTGTCGTTCAGCAGGTCTGCGACGTACTGCAGAGTTGGAAGGGATTCGGGCAGGAGCTGCGGCGTATTGAAGGCGAATGCGATGGGGTCGCGAATGACGATCTGTTCGCCCGTCACCTTGGCCAGCTCCTGCTCCTTCCATTCCGGGGCGGGCGGGTCCGGGACCTCTACTTCAACCGGTACGGGAGATTCATCGCGCATCTCGGCGACGACGACCCGGACGGGGAGGGCGGGCGGCGGTGGCCGTCGCGTCCACGTGACGCCGACCAACGCACGGAATTCGGAGGTGCCGTACCCGTCTGCGATCCCTTTTCCGACGCCGAGATTCCACTCAAGGTCGCGGTTCGGTCGCAGTTGTGCGACGGCCATGAGCTCGCTGGGGTTCTCTGCTCCGCCGAGCCCGGTCGTCTGTAGTCCGTTTCGGGCGACCCAGACCGCGGCAAGCGCGACCCGGTCCGGCCAGGCGTGGTAGCGCGCACCCAGCGAGTAGCGAAACTCGGACCCGAGCAAGAAGTCCTGTTGGGTGGGGACCTCCGGGCGGACATTGAGGCCCACCTCTCCCAGCGCGTCCCAGCTCTGGGCGAGTCGGACCGAACCTGCGAGGCCCACCTGCCCACGCACACGGGTCTCGCCCATCCATGCCTCTCGCGTCCCGGACGGGAAGAGCACATCCGTGCCGAGCCCGAGCTGGACGCGGCGGGTCCGGGCGAGGCGGACGCGCCCACCGAGCGAGACGTCCCCGAATACGGGCCCCTCCTGTGCGAGCTCCGGCACCTCCGTCCGCCACTGCAGGGCTGCCGGAATGACCGTGCGCAGGGAGATCACCTCACCGAGGTCGAGGTTCGCCCCGACGTGGAGTGCCATCCGGCGGGCCACGACAGCGCCCAGCTCGTCGGAACCCCCGGCATCGTCTCCCTCGTACAGAACGAGCGGGTCGCGCTGATACTGCACCAGGGTGCCGACGCGAATGGTGCCGGTCTCATCGACCTGGGGGCTGTCGAGGCCGGGCAGGCTGCCGCCCGCGAACGTGGGCCGGACGAGCTCGATATCGGCCGAAGCACCCGCGGCGTGGGCGGCTCCGAACGAGAGGAGCAGTGCGGTCAGCGGTCCGATTGGTCCTCCTCGCCACCACCTGTGGCCGCCGGTACGGCGTGCGTCGTGGCCGGTTCAACCGGCGCGGATGTCGGTGGGATGGTCCCGGGAGCCGGCGCGATGCCTTCAGCGGGTGCTGCGGCACCGTCGGTCTCCACAGCGGTGGCGGGAGCGGGCGGAGACGGGTCGGTCTTCGGGGTGGTTGCACCCCCCGCCCTGGCGTCGACAGGGTCCTCTGCCGGCCTCTGCTCGAGTGCGAGCGAGCCGTACAGTTGTTGGTTGTGGAGCAGGACGACATCCTCCGCAAGGTCTCCGTCCATGTAGAGCGCAGGATGTTGTTGCCGGGACCGGGCGGCCTTCCTGGGCGACTGCGCGAGCGACATCGTGAGACCGCCCGCGGCAAGGAGGAACGCGGTGCTCCAGGCCCGGTCCTGATTCACGCTGACGGCCCCTGGCTCGACGCCGAGAAGCGGTATCGGAGACAGGACTGCGAGGCCGAGGCCCGTCAGGAACATGGCCCGGGATGCCGTCTTGGAATGCTGCAGTTCCCGCTCGAGTGCGAGCCTGAGCTCTCCATCCTGGGCGATGGTGGTCAAGGTGTGGGCCGACAGCGAGGTGCCTCGTCCGTCGATGACTTCCCAGGTGACGCCTTCCGGCAACAGCGGGTCAGGGGGGATGTCCACGAGCATGAGCCGGTCCCGCTGGTAGCGCGCCTCCCGCGCTGCCCATTCTCCCTCCGTAAGGGTGGGGGAAGGTTCCGGCGACACGACCGCTGGCGCGTCCGGAGCGGGGGAGACATCTCCGTGGGCGGCCGCTCCCGCGACCGGGCCCTGCGGCTCCGTGGCGGGCATCGACGCGCTTTCGTCCGGCCCCAACGACCCGGTCGAGGGATCGCACTCGCCGTGCAGGCTCAGATCGAACCCGCCCTCAATCGGCGCGATCCGGAGGGCGCAGGGGAATCCGCCGTCCGCCAGCGCGCGCGACATCTCGAATTCGGGATCGCCCATTGTCGGAACGCGGCGGACCGGCAGGTCCTCGCGGCCGAGGTCGCGGAGGATCCGCCGTGTTGCCTGCTCGGCCTGTTCTCCCGCCACACAGAGAAGGACCGGCCCCCCCAGCGTTGCCTCGATCGACTGGATCTTCGCGGCGAGTGGGTCATCGCCGGCCACCGCCGTCGCAACCATGGCGAGCAGGGTCAGCATTCGAAAAGCCTCCGGCGGGCGCGCAGGGGCGCCCTGTCAGCCCACCTTGACCCGGTCAGGGCGGATGGTCCACTCCCACGCTCTCCGGCGGCCCGCCAGGATGCCCAGCGCGGATAGGACCGCGACCACGGTCTGGGTCCGGGCCGGTGCGGTCGCACAGCCGCTCCGGGGTGTCGGCTCTCCGTCATCGCCCCCGGTCTCCGTCCCCCGCGACGGTTCGAGCGCCTCCCAGAGTCCATGCGGGTCGACCTGCCCGTAGCCGTAGATCGGATGGTGGCCGTCGTCATCGTGTGTCACGAGCGGGGAGGGCACGGCGGTTCCGACCAGGATGGACTGCAGCTCTGCAGCGGACAGGTCGGGTCGGAGCGAAAGCGCCCATCCCGCCAGTCCCGCAACGACGGGCGCTGCAGCGCTCGTTCCTCCGAATGTGGTGGTCATTCCGCCACCGGCGGCGAGCGTGACCGTGGCGCTCGGGGCGGACAGATCGATCGCTGTGCCGGAGTTGGTGTAGTTCGTGTAGCGGCCGTACGCGTCCGTCGCGGAGACACACAGCACCTCCGACATCGCCTGCAGTTCGTCCTCCTCGATCTCCCTGTTGTCGTTCCCCGCTGCGAACACCACGAGGGCGCCGAGCCCGTCACGGGGTTCGGTGTGGGCCCGGGCGATCACTTCGGCGAGCGGCTCTGGGACGGCAATCGAAGAGGTGAACCCCCAGGAGTTGTTGATGACACCGGCGTCCGCGGCAATGGCGTGCTCGAATGCGCGGAGGCTCTCCGAGAGCGAACCCGTCCGGGTTTCGCCGAGCAGCTTCACGGGGATGAGGGTGCAGCCCGGACACAGCCCGACGATGCCCTCGCCGTTGTTGGCGCGGGCACCCACGACGCCAGACACGGCGGTGCCGTGGTCGTCGCAGATGCCGTCGCCTCCATTGGGGCAGTATTCACCGGGGTTGGGCGATGGGTCGGGGTCGTCGGAGACGGCGTCGAACGGATCGCGGACCGCGGGAGCGCGGTCCGGGGGGGCCAGGTCGATCCCGGAGTCGAGTACCGCGACCCGGGAGTGTTCGTCGCCGAGGCTCCGCTCATAGAGTGCCTGCATTCCAAGTGCGTCGAGGTACCACTGGCCGCCGTGCCCGGGATCATCGAAACTGAGTTCCTGGGCGACGAGGGGAAGCTCGATGTCTGGAAAGGCGGTCACGCCCGCGCGTGCGTCGAGCTGCATTGCGAGGTCGACCGCAGCATCCTCGTCGGGAACAGGAAGCAACCATGACCGGCCTCCGAGGTGCCGGGCCGCCTCCGGCGGCGGCACGCCCTCAGTGAGGTGCAGAACGACCCCTGGCAGGACGGACAGGACCACATCGTCGAAGACGTAGGCCGTTCCACCTGCATGGAGTGGCGGGCGCGCCGGGTCGAGTTCCATGCCCGCGGAGACGGCACGGCTGAATGTCAGCGCCAGGGTCAGCGCAGGAAGTGTCGGCATGCCGAACACGATAACGGCCTGGATACTGGAGGTCTCGATGCCCTGGACGCGCCCCCGCCGCTCGTTGTTGCCATGCCTCGCCCTGCTCGCGTGCGGGACCGGAGGAGGAGGAGACGACGACTCGGCCGGGGCCGACATGCCAGGGGCCGCCCCGGTCGTGCCCGGCTGCAATGAGCCGGTCGCGGTGGAGTGCGTCGACCAGATGATTCTCGACTTGTCTCTTCACGATGACCGCGTGAGTGAAGGGGCCGTCGAGACGACGCGTGACGGGGATGACTTCGTGACCGTCGTGGATGCGCAGGCAGGGGGGTACAACGAGGCCGCCAACAACCCCTGGGTCTATGTGCGGTTCACGCGGGATGGCGCTGAGCGGGTAGACCTGGACGACGAGAGTGCCTTGGAGAGCATGGGCTGGGATATGGCCCTCCGACGCTTCATCGTCCGGCTGAACGGTGGCTCCAGCGGGCCCTCCTGCGTCGGTGCGGCTGCGCTTCTCGAAAGCGACTACGACGCGCTGGAGGCGGTCCCGGATGGCATCGTCTACGCGAGCGATGCGTACTACACGGACGACTGCACCATCGTGAACGATTCGTCCGGGCTTCCAGGGAGCCCCCAGGTATCGCTGGGCAGCTGGTGGGAGTACGACGGGTGCGTGCAGACGACGGGCGTACCGCATCTGATCGCGCTTTCGGATGGCCACGTCATCAAGGTGCGTGTGGAGGCGTACTACGCCGAGGACCAGGACGGTTGCAACGACAACGGCGCGCCGGGCATTGACAGCGGCGTATTCACGCTGCGGTGGCAGTATCTGTCATGACAGGGTCCGCTGCCGTTGCGTTCCTGTGTCTGTCGGCCCACGCCGGCCGACCAACCGACGGAGCGGGACTCTACGCGTTCGACGATGCCGACGACGTGGACTGGGTCGACGGGCCGTCCGGGTTGGTGCGCGTCCACTACAGCCGGTCGGGCCCGAACGAGACACGGCTGTCCGATGACGATGGCGATGGCGCACCCGACTTCCCCGCGATGGTCGCCAGCACGGCCGAGGACGTTGTTCTGTTCTTCGGCGAGTATGGCTTCCGACCGCCGCTTCGGGAATCGGACCTCGGGTTGCCACCGCTCGGGGGCTCCGATGCCTTCGACGTGTACCTCGTGGATTTTGCAGGGGGCGCGGACGGTCAGTTCGCGGTTGATGCGTGCAGCGGAGCGGTCTGCAGTGGCCACATGGTCATGGAGAACGATTTCGTCGGGTATGGCTACCCATCGCTGGCGGAGGCGGTCGACGTCCTGACAAGCCATGAACTCTTCCATGCGGTTCAGTCGGCCTACAACGCTGACCAGCCGGTCTGGATGAGTGAAGGGACGGCGGTCTGGGCGGAGTGGCTGTACCAGCCCGGCGTGCGGGATTTCCTGTACTTCTCCAACGCGTACCTGGAGGACACCGGACGCTCCATCGACCGTCCTCCCGCCGGGGTGGCGACCGCGTTTTCATACGGAACAGCGCTGTTCTTTGCCTTTCTCGACGAGCATGTCGGCCCCTGGGCTGCCGTTGCGTTGCAGGAGGAGATGGACGGGCGGGACGCGGATCAAGCGCTCGAGGCCGTCGCCGCAGTGGTCGAGGCGGGCGGCATGGCGCTCCCCGATGCGTGGTCCACGTTCGCCGAATGGAATCTGGCGGTCGGGGCACGAGCGGGCGAGGCGACGTCGTACAGCTTCGCGGACCAGCTCGGCGAACCGACGCTGGAGAAATCCTTCGAGGACCGCCTCGTCGAGGATGACAACCGTTTCTATCCACTCGCTGCCACCTACTACCAGCTGACCCACGGCGGCGGGGAGCTCGGGTTTGCCACGGTTGACGATGCGACAGACGTGCGTTTTTCGCTGTTTCCGGTGCGCGACGGGGAAGCGGATGGCGTGGTCGGCGAGCCGCGGGTCCGGTGGCGCCCGGACGGTCCGGGTCGCGTTTCGCTGGGGAATCTCCCTGCAGGCGGCTACCTTCTCGTGGGCACCTACCCCCATCCCGCGTCGCAGAGTCGCCGGGTTGCCTTCTGCGTCGGGCCCATCGATGCGTTGGAATCGTGTCTGCCAGACGACCAGCCAGAGCGCGGTGCCGTCGAGGGCGGCTCCACGGGCAGCGAGGACGAACGTAGCGCCGGGTGCAGCACCGCTGGAGGAGACCACCCCGCAGTGCTGCTGCTCTTGCCCGGTCTCTTCAGCTTGATGCGGCGACGTCGGCTCGCCACGCGCGAAAGTCTGCAGGCGTATTGAGATTGCGGAGGGCCCCTCGCCAGCCGAGCGAGATCCGGTCTGCATCGTGCAGGGTGTCACGCAGGGTACGGCCACGGCCGCTCTTCCGGACCACGCCAACGGTGGTGCGGATGGGGTGACCATCCTGGCCGCCCACCGAAGGAACCGCGGGCCCTTCGCAAGCAAGCAGGGCTGCAATCACAGCCGCTGGCGCGGGCGGGACATCGACGGGCGTCACGAGCAGGGGTGTGGCGTCCGGAAGGTCGGCGACGCAGATGCGCAGCGAGTGCATCGGTCCCGTCTGGAGCCATCGTCGGTTGCGATGAACCGTGGCGCCCGCAGCCGCTGCGACGTCCTCGATCCGCTCCGCATGTGCGCCGGTCGCCACCCGGACCGGGAGCCCCTGGGCACGCATCGTGCCGATGTGATGTTCGAGCAGGGTGGCGCCATCGAACCGCAGGAGGGCCTTTGGCTCTCCCATCCGGGAGGACGCCCCCGCAGCGAGGACGACAGCGACGGGCAGGCGAGATGGCATGCAGAAGGGTTATCCGGCTCCGCATGCGCCGCGTGTCGTCACTCCTGCTGCTGCTCTCGTGGGGCTGTGTCCATCAGGCTGCAGGAACCGCGGTGGCGCCCCCGAGGCTGTGGTCGCTCGACGTGCGCATCGAGAGTTCGCTCACGCGAGAGGACGGTGGCGCGCTGGACCCCGCCCTGGCTCCGCTGGCGTCGGTCAGTGAGCAGCGCCGCTTCGATGTCCGAGGCGAGCACGCCGGCTGGCACGGGGATGGGTCACAGACGACCCGGCTGCGCTTCCTCTCGGACAGCGACCCGGCGTCGGGACGCGTCGTCGACCTCCGGCACTTCGATTCCGGAGAGATCCTCGCACTGGATTGGTTGGAGCAGGCGGCGGGTCCAGGCCCAGGCCTGGATGTCCTGAGTGTCGTCTTTCCCGTGCTCTCCCCCAAGGTCCCTCTCGTCCGGCGAGGCCGACATGGGCAGATGACCACGGCATTCCCGGTCCCTGTGGGTCCGGACCGGAAGGTGACGGAGCGGGTTCGAACCGTGTGGAAGCGGGAAGGAAACCAGCGGGTGGCGGGTCGGTCGACGCTGGCGGTGTCCTATGAGGGGCAATGGGAGACGCACGGAGAGGATGCAGGCCATCGGCCGCCGGTGGGCGTCGCAGGTCGCGGGACGGTCAGCGGGCGGGTCTGGCTCGACGTGCGCGACATGTCGGTGGTCGCTCATGACTTCCAGTGGAAGCGCCGGGTGGTGCTCGCGTACCCGGGCGCCCAGGGGGACGGGCTCCGGCTTGTCCAGATGCAGAGCATGGACGGGCATGTCGAACAGTCACGGGTGCGGCCGTGATTGTGCTTCTTGTCTCTGTCGCCTCTGCCGGGGCTCCGACGGTGCTCCCGCCGCCCTACCTCGACCGTTCCACGGTCGAACAGGCGCTTGGGCCCGTGGCCGCGCTCGTCGCGCCCTGCGTGCCGGCTGACGCGGCGGCTGGCCTGGCACGGGTGCGCGTGGTGCTGCACGGCGACGGACAAGTCGACGCATTGGCGGTCACACAGGTCCCGGGACAGCCTTCCTGCTGGACCGATGCCATCGCCGGACTGGATGGTCCACGGCACGCCGGGGGGCCCGTGTCGACCTCGTTCGCATTGCCGTACGCTTCGGGGGCGGTGGGAACGGCCGTCGAGCTGGAACTTCGTGCGTGGACGCCGGATCCTATCTTCCTTCACGTCCCGGGCGGCCTGTCCGATGAGGAGCTGCGACGGATCCGGATCGCTCTCGGGCTGGAAGCGACGCAGCGCTGAGGACCTGCGGCGGGTGGCTGCCGCCGGTCCGGGCGCGATTGGTAGAGTCCGGTGGCGGGGCGCCCGTCTGTCGCGCCCCGAGAGGACTCCATGGACACG
>JAYYRS010000018.1:0-2750 GCA_036126975.1 Myxococcota bacterium | reverse complement strand
GGCCTGCCGGCGCGAAACGGTCGATGAACGAACGCAGACCGCTGGGTGAGATGGGCTCGGCTCCGTCGAGCGCGGCGCGCCAGGACGACAGGTCGAGGCCTGCCAGCTCGTCATCCGTCACGCGCTCCGCGCACAGCGAATATGCGAAGTCCGGAGCAGGTGAGATGGTGGCCTTGTAGGTACTGATCGCGCGCAACCAGGCGCCCGGTCGCGCGAGAAACAGTTCGGGTGGCAGGAGCGTCAGGGGGCGTGCGCGGTCCACGGCTGGGAAGACACAGCCGATGAGTCCCATGTCGTGGTAGAGCGGCAGCCAGCTGACGCCGCTGTGTTCGAAGTCCGTCTCGGGCCATGCCCGGAAAAGCTCGTGGACGATCGCGCGCGAGTTGGCGAGCACCTGCCGATGGGTCAGCGAAACCGGCTTGGGCGCGACGGTGGTGCCTGACGAGAACTGGACCATGGCGAGGTCGTCCGGGGCGGGACGCGCGCCTGTCCACGGCGGTCCGGACGCCAGCGCGGCGAGTGGCAGCACGCCGCACCGTGGTGTCCATCGCTCGAGGAGTCGGCCGATGATCCGGGATACCCGGGAATCGACGACCAGAGCGGCGGCATCCGCGGCCGCAAGCATGGTCCGGGTCTTGTCGAAGTACTCATCAAGCCTGCCCAGCCGGATGGGCGGGTACAGGGGTGTCGGGACCGCCCCGAGCATGATCGAACCGAAGAATGCGTCGAAGAAGTCGAGGCTCGTCGGCAGGATCAGCGCCACACGGTCGCCGGGTGCCACCCCTGCGGCGGCGAGCGCACCTGCAGCCCGGACGGCTCGGTCGTGGACCTCCGACCAGCCACGGAAGCGTGGCCGCTCACGGCGGTCGAGGACCCGCAGCCCGTCCGACCCGCGCGCCGCCGATGCGGCCCATGACAGGGCGTCCGCCAGTGTCGCGGCCTCTCCGGGCCCTGTCGCCGGACCCTCAGTCATGGCGGCGCTCGCGGACCCGCTGGGTCACGATCCGGACCACGTCGTCCAGGGTCCTGGCGGCCTCATCGTCCTCGGGCTCGAAGCAGATCTCGAAATGGTCCTCGATGGCAACCACCAGGGAAAGCCGCCGGATGCTGTCGAGGTGCTCCGCCAACACGGCGTCATCCGGGAGCGGCATGTCCGTCCGCAGTTCCGTGCGGACGATGTCTTCGATGGAGGCGCGGATCTCTCCAGGTGTCATGGCGGCTCCGGTGCGACGCCGCCGTCCATGGCGGCCAGGGCCTGGTTCTCGACGCAGATCCGCACCCACAGCAGCACGGCGTTCAGCAGGGTGAAGGCCAGGGCGGTGATCCACGCGGAGTGGATCAGCGGCAGGACGACGCCCTCCAGCGCAACCACGACGTAGTTGGGGTGCGACATCCAGCGGTAGGGGCCCGCGGTCACACGTGGGAGGCCCGGGACGATGATGACGCGGGTGTTCCAACGCGGTCCGAGGGTCGTGATGCACCACCATCGCAGACCCTGCAGTACGGCCGCGGCCACGATCAGTGGCCCGCCAACCGCGGGCAGGAAGGGGCGCTGCAGTAGCCACGCCTCGGCAATGCAGGCAACCAAGAAGCCGGTGTGCAGGGCCACCATGAAGGGGTAGTGGTTCCGCCCGAACTCCCGGCCGCCGCGCGCGAGGCTCCAGGCCGCGTTCCGGAGGCTCACCCGCACCTCGACGATGCGCTCGACAGACGTCAGGCCGATGAAGCCCGCGTAGGCGAGCAGGGTCGCGGACATGCCTACCACCGGAGCAACACGAACTCGGAGCAGAATCCCGGACCCATGGCCAGCATCACGCCATGGCTCCCCGGGGCGGGCCGGCGTTGCTCCATGGTGTCCCGCAGCACGTGCAGGACGCTCGCGCTGGAGAGGTTGCCGACCTCGCGAAGGGAGTTCCACGTGAGCTGCAGGTCGTCCCGGGTCAGGCCGAGCGCCTGTTCAAAGGCCAGCAGCACCTTGGGTCCGCCCGGATGACAGACCCAGGACGATATCTGTGTCCTTGCGATGGCGTTGCCAGACAGGAAGCCGTCCAGGTCGGCACCCATGTGGTGGTGGACCATGTCGGGTACGTCGGGAGAGAGCACGATCTTGAACCCGGTCTCCCCGATCTCCCAGCCCATGACGTGCTCGGTGTCGGAGTAGAACCGGCTCTGGGTCGCGAGGACGGTCGGGCCGCCCGACGCGCTCGTCAAACCCATCCGGGCGGCACGCTCCGACCCCACCGCCACGACAGCGGCACCACCATCGCCGAACAGTCCACTGGCGATGAGGTTCGCGATGCTGAGGTCCTCGCGCTGGAGGGTCAGCGAACAGAGCTCGACGCTCACGAGGATTGCGACCTGGTCGGGCCATGCACGAAGGTAATCATGAAGCCGCGCGATCCCGGCTGCGCCAGCGACGCAGCCGAGCCCGAACATCGGGACGCGCTTGATGTCGGGGCGCATCCCCAGCCGGTTGACGAGCCGTGCATCAATGCTCGGCGCAGCGACGCCGGTCACGCTCGTGAAGATGATGTGGTCGACGTCCGTTGGCGCCAGTCCGGCCGCGCGGAGGGCCCGCCGTGTGGCCTCGGCTGCGACGTCGGTTCCAATCTCGATGAAGGCATCATTGGCCTGTCCGAACGTCAGCCCGTCGTATCGGGCGAGAGGCAGTGCCAGCCACCGGCCTCCGACCTGCACGGCCTTGTGGAGCTGCGCAACCCGACGGACGTTGTGGTGCTGCCTGGACCACG
>JAYYRS010000017.1:0-3461 GCA_036126975.1 Myxococcota bacterium | reverse complement strand
GGCGACGGCCTCCCGCGTTAGGGGCTGCTCCCTCCCCCGCACCGGAGCACGCTATGAGCGCGAACCTCGACCGCATCCGTGACCTGCTCGGCAAAGAATCCGACGCCCTGCTTGGCCACACCTGCACCGCCATTCCCAAGGCGAGGCTGCACCTGCCCGGGCAGGATTTCGTCGATCGGATCTTCGGGCCCTCGGACCGAAGCATCCAGACCCTGCGGTCTCTCCAGACGTTGTTCGACCATGGCCGCCTTGGCGGCACCGGGTACGTGAGCATCCTGCCGGTCGATCAGGGCATCGAGCACTCGGGAGGAGCCAGCTTCGCACCCAACCCCGACTACTTCGATCCCGCGAACATCATCGAGCTCGCTATCGAGGGCGGTTGCAACGGCGTCGCGACGACCTACGGTGCCCTGGGAGCCGTGGCACGCCGGTACGCGCACCGGATTCCCCTGATCCTCAAGCTCAACCATAACGAGCTGCTCACGGTGCCCAACACGTTCGACCAGGTCATGTTTGCGCAGGTGGAGAAGGCGTGGGAGATGGGCTGCGTTGCGGTGGGCGCGACCATCTACTTCGGCTCTCCGGAATCCGGACGGCAGATCCAGGAGGTCAGCCAGGCCTTTGCTGCCGCGCATGAACTCGGCATGGCGACGATCCTCTGGTGCTACCTCCGCAACCCCGCCTTCAAATCAGGCGGAACGGACTACCACGCCGCCGCGGACCTGACAGGCCAGGCGAACCACATCGGTACGACCCTGCAGGCTGACATCATCAAGCAGAAGCAGCCCACCAACAACGGCGGCTACGCGGCGCTCAACATGGGCGACTCGAGCTACGGGAAGTTCGACCGTCGGATCTACACCGAACTGGCGTCCGAGAACCCGATCGACCTCACCCGGTACCAGGTTGCGAACTGCTTCATGGGACGGGCAGGGCTCATCAACTCGGGTGGGGGCTCCGGCAAGGACGACATGGCCCAGGCCGTCCGCACCGCGGTGATCAACAAGCGCGCCGGTGGGATGGGCCTGATCTCGGGTCGCAAGGCATTCCAGAAGGACCGTGCGACGGGCGTGGCGCTGCTGCACGCCATCCAGGACGTATACCTCGAGGACGGCGTCACCATCGCCTGACCATCCCAGGCGTCGGTTGGCGGGGCGGTCCTCCCCAGGGGAGGCCGTCCCGCTTCATTTTCTGCCAATGCGTAAGAACCAGAGTCGCGCTGCGTTGTCGGGGCCCGTGCAACCCCGGAGCACCCCATGCAGCGATGGCACATCACAGCGGGCCTGACCGCCACCGCAATCCTCGCCGCGGTCCTGGTTCCCACGTTCGTTGGCGAACCCGCCGTATCCATCCCATCGTCGTTGGATCCGACGCCGTCCGACCCAACGCCATTGGACCCGCCACCGCCGACCCCGCCCGGCCTGGAGACGGCGAGTGCCGAGGGGCCGCTGACCCTCTCCGCTGCCCTGGATCAGGGCGCCCTCCTACACGGCTCCAGCGAGGCACGCTACCTCGTGATGGAGGTTGCCGCCCCGGACCTGCCCGGAGAAGACCGGCGCCCGGTGCATCTATCGGTCGTCATGGACACATCCGGATCGATGAACGGAGAAGGCAAGATCACGAACGCGCGCATGGCCGCCAAGGAACTCGCCTCGCTCATGCGACCCGCAGATACGTTGTCGCTGGTCACCTTCTCGGGCACCGCCACGGTTCAGCTCTCGACCCACGCTGTCACCGATGCGGCACGCATCGGCAGGATTGTCGACAGCATCCGCCCGGAGGGCGGCACCAACCTGCATGATGGACTGTCCGCAGGCATGGCCCAGCTGGACCGCCCGGACCTGGTCGGCGTCAAACGGGTCGTACTGCTCTCTGACGGCAGGATCACGATGGGGATCTCTGGCCAGGGGCCCCTGGCCCACCAGGCCGGTTCCGGTGTGGCGCAAGGAATATCGGTGAGCGCACTCGGCCTTGGCCTCGACTACGACGAAGACCTGCTCGCCGTGATCAGTGATGCCGGTGGCGGATCCTATCGGTTCGTGGACCGCCCCGGCCAGCTCGCGCAGCTCTTCTCGGACGAGCTACAACAGATGGGATCCGTCATCGGCCGGGAAGCCACGGTCGACGTCTCCCTGCCATCCGGTGTCACGCTCGAAGAACTCTACGGGTATGACGCGTCGCTGCGTCCCGGAGGGTTCGGGGTCTTCCTCGGCGACGTTCACGGGGGAGAGACCCGGAAGATCGTAGCGCGGGTTCACGTCGAACCTGCCGCCACCGGCCGCCTCGGCGTTGCCGAGGTGGGTCTCCGGTACGTCGATGCTGACTCCGGGCATCTCACGATGGCATCCGCCGACGTCGATGCACTCGTCACAACCGACAACCAGGTCGCCGCAGGAAGCCTGGACAATGCCGTACTCGCAAAGGCCACCCGGGCACGTTCGGCAAAACTGCTCGACGAATCCGCCCGTGCCTGGGAGGCGGGGGACCGGACCGCAAACCGGAGCAAGCTGGAGGAAGCCGAGCGGCTGCTGCTTGCGGTTGGCCGCCTCGCCGGCAACGCCGGTCTGCTGGACGATGCCGACGCCTACAGGAAGCAGAAGGAAGCCTTCGAGGCCGCCCCAAGCGACAGCGATGCCGGGTCCTACCAGGTCAAGAAGGCCAAGGAGGTGAGCCGTGCGCAGAGCCGCCGCTGAACCCACACTTCCGGCCGGCACGCGCTTGCACGTCGTCCCCGGTGCCCGGGCAAGGATGGCTCGCGGCCAGCTTGCATGGACCATTGTGATGGCGACGTGCATCTTGCTCTCGGAATCCATGTTCAGCGCCTGCCCGGACGCGGGCTTCGCTCTCGCTCTCGGGCTGGGTGCCGCTGCGGCCTTCCCGCGACAGCTTCATCGAGGCCTCCTGCTGGCAGCAGGCGTGGTGTCGGTATCGCTGCTTGCGGGCCTGCATGGCGATGGATCCAGCACGATGTCGCTCCTCGTCACCCCCGGGCTCGCCCGCGACTGGTCGACCCGCGGCCTGTCCGGCATGCAGATCCTCGCCGCAGGGACCGCGACCGGGCTGGGCGTGGCCTGGATGTCCGGACCGCGCGACCTTCACCGCATGCTGCAGATGGGACTCGCAGGGGCCGCGGCCACAGGCCTCGGGACATGGGCCGCTGGATTGCTTCCCGCCCAGACCCTGCGGCCCGAACTGCTGCCCCTCCTGCAGGGAGCCGTCGCCGGTTTCATCTCCTGCCAGGTGCTGGTGTTCGGCATGCTGCGATTCACCACGGTGCGGCGCCCCCCGGGGCCCCACCGCGTCAATCGGACCCTGGCAGAGGGCTACCGAACGCCCTGCCTCCGGGCCTACGAGCTCGACACAGACCTCGCAGACCGGTCTCCGGACACCCAGACCCGGGATGGACTCGGCGAGGTGGCCGCCTGGGTCTATCGACTGCAGTGGACGTTGCAGGACATTGA
>JAYYRS010000016.1:0-2897 GCA_036126975.1 Myxococcota bacterium | reverse complement strand
CATCTCCGCCGGAGTTTCCGTCGGAGGAGCGGATTCCCGTGCTGCTCGTACCCGGATTCGGGCTGAACCGGGGCTCGATGTTCATGCTCGCGCTCTACCTGCGTCGCTGCGGCTGGCGTTGGGTTCACGCGATCAACCATCGGCCCCGAAACACGACGGTGCCCCTGCTCGCCCGCAACCTCGCGCACGAGATCGAAGAGACCTGCGCCGCCGCGGGCGTGGAGAAGGTCGATGTGATTGGCCACTCAATGGGTGGAATCGTCGCCGCGTTCTACATCAACGAGCTGAACGGAAGGGCGCGTGTGCGTCGACTCGTGACCCTGGGAACTCCATGGGCAGGCACCCGCGCCTGGGTGTTCGGCTGGCGTCGAGAGGCCCGCGATCTGGCGCCGGGCAGTCCGGTCCTGGCTGCGGCGGTGCCGCCGCGGGTTCCCACCACATCCATCTGGAGCGCGTCCGACGCCATCGTGCTGCCCCCGGAAAGCAGCGTGCTGCAAGGCGCCAGCGTGGTCCAGCTGGCGCATGTCGGACATCTGGAGATGCTCTTCAACGGCCGCGCCTGGCGCGCGGCCGGCGAGGCGCTCGCTGTACCGACGCCCGATGCGACCGCCACGCCACCCCGATCCGCGGAAGGCGAATCGGAGCCCAGCGCGGCTGGTGGTCGCGCAGCGGAGCCTGCGTGAGCCACGCGCGCATTCTCTACATCACGGGCAAGGGTGGCGTCGGAAAGTCCGTCGTGAGCGCGGCGCTCGGTCTGCACGCAGCGCGTCGGGGCCTCCGCACCGTGATCGCCGAGCCCAGTGGCGCAGCCCGGATGCCCGAGCTCTTCGGCGTACCGCCCCTCGGCTACCAACCGACCGAACTCCAGGAGGGCCTGTTCAGCGTATCGATCACCCCGGAAGAGGCGATGGAGGAGTACATCGTCCAGCAAATCCGTTTCCAGCGGCTCTACCAAATGGTCTTTCGCAATCGCGTCATGGGACCGTTTGTCGACGGTGTCCCCGGCCTGCAGGACGCAGTACAGCTGGGCAAGATCTTTGATCTCGAGCTTGACGTCGCGGGCGATGGACGCGCCTGGGACCTGGTACTGGTCGATGCGCCGGCCACGGGCCACGGGTTGACCCTTCTGAACAGCGCCCGCAGCATGATGGACCTCACCCGGGCTGGCCCGTTGTTCGAGGGGAACAAGCTGGTCGAAGACAAGATGTCCGACCCCACCGTGCTGGGACTGGTCCTTGTCGCCCTGCCCGAGGAGATGCCGGTCGCAGAAACGCTTGACCTGTGGCAGCGCCTCGGAGCGCGTCGTGGGCAGGTGCAGGCCTGCATTGTCAATCAGTGCGTCGCGGCCCCCATGGGGGCGGCGGTCAACTGGCCGAAGGCTCGAACCAGCCTGGTCGACGGTCCCCCACCGCTCGCCGAGGCCACGAGTCTGCTCGACGCCTGGGTGGCGCGGCACGAACGCCAGCAGACTGCCGCGGCGCGACTCGAAGCCGCATTGCCGGTTCCCATGCTGCGACTGCCAGACCTGCCCGATCGAGATGTCGGTGTCCCGACCCTGGACATTCTCGGCGCGGACCTCGCGGACGCCCTGCTGGGTCCGGAGGGCGAAGGATGACCGCGCGCGTCATCATCTGCTGCGGCTCTGGCGGCGTTGGCAAGACCACCGCATCCGCCGCGCTCGCGCTCAAGCATGCGATGGCTGGCCAACGCGTAGCCGTGCTTACCATCGACCCAGCGAGGCGTCTGGCGGACAGCCTGTCCATCGGCGAGATCGGAAACACCGCCCGCTCGGTCCCCCTGACGGGCGCAGCGGCCGGTGGCGAGCTGGACGCCATGATGCTCGATGCGAAGGCCACCTTCGACGCGCTCATTCGCCGCATCAGCCCGTCCGCAGAATCCGCAGAGCGGGTCCTGCACAACCGCTACTACCAGTTCGCGAGCGAGAAGCTGGGTGGTTCGCATGAATACATGGCCATGCAAAAGCTCCTGGACCTCTGGGAACACGGCCACTACGACACCATCGTCCTCGACACCCCCCCTACCCGCCACGCGCTCGACTTCCTTGCCGCACCCCAGCGCATGGCGGGCCTGTTCGACCAGGGCGTCCTGCGCTGGCTCGTCATGCCGGCAAGCCGCGGCGGATGGCGCGCACTTGAACTGGGGTCCGAGGCCGTCGCCAAGGTCCTCAAGAAGATCATGGGCGAGGGCACCATCAGCGAGATCGCAGAATTCTTCGAGGCGTTCCGGGACCTCTGGGATGGGTTCCGGGAACGCTCCCTCCGTGTCGATGCGCTGCTTGCAGACCCCACCACGCGGTTCCTGCTGGTCAGTTCGCCCGAGCCTGCTTCTCGCACCGAGGCGCTTTTCTTCCTTGAGCAGCTCGCGGAGCGCGGCCTCCCGTTCGGCGGCTTCCTCGTCAATCGGGTGGTCCGCCCGCCCCGCCACGCACTGGCCGCCGACCAGATTCCGCGAGCCGGTTCCGTCGCTGCCGAGGCGTGGGAGGAGGTGCGTGCAGCGCTGCTGAAGGTTTGGGAGGACCGGGTCCGGCGGGCCGCGGCCCACGCGGCCAGCGTCGCCGCGCTGCGCGCAGCGGGTCCCGCTGATGCACCGTGCTGGGAGATCCCGGAACAGCCCAGAGACCTCCATCGACTCGCCGACCTGCAGGCGCTGGCGCAGCACCTCCCCCTCATCGATGGCTGACCCGGTCGGTCTGCGCCGAACGGACAGGTCCCGGGTTGGTCGACCGCACCCCGCGGTCCGGGGCGGACCCTCCGGAGGGAGCGGTCTCACTCCATGAAGTTCACCTCGCTGAGGCAGAGGTCGTTGAACTCCTTGCCCTTGCGCACCGCGGTGATGGTCATCTTCACCTTCGTGGTGGTCTTGGCGGGGAAGCTGAC
>JAYYRS010000015.1:0-8059 GCA_036126975.1 Myxococcota bacterium | reverse complement strand
ACCGTGGGGATACGGGGCCTGCGATGGCCTCCACCACAGCCCTGCTCGTCGCCGCCGGCCCGGCACGATCGCCCGGGCTCTTGCCGTGGCCCGTCGCAGCAGAGGGCGGACAGCAACCTGCGATCTCGACGGTGGTCGCGGCAGCGTCCCGGCTCGAGCGGCCCCTGTGGTTGGGCGGGGGCGAGCCGACGCTTCGCCGGGATCTGCCCGAGCTGGTCGCGGCGATCGCTGCGGCGACCCGCCCGCCGGTCGGGCTCGATACCGATGGGCTTCCGTTGTCGAAGGAAGGCGTCGCGGCCGGCCTGCGACGGCTCGGGGTCGCGCGGATCCGCATCGGTCTGCACTGTGGACGGCCCGATGCACATGACTGGCTGGCGGGGATGCCGGGTGCCTCCCGCCTTGTCCGAAAGGCGATTCGTGCGTCGGCGAATGTCGGGATGCGCGTAACGGTGAGAATCCTTGTCACACGGCCCACGACCGATTGGTTGGAGGAGACCGTTCGACTGGCTGCGCGGCTGGGCGCCCATGCCGTCGACCTCGTGCGGCTGCCCTCCGTGGGAGCTGCTGCAGCGCACTTCGTCGCCCTCTCGCCCCGGCTCGGTCTCGCCGAGCCCCATCTGCATGCCGCAGTTGCGGCGGCCCAGGAGCTCGGGGTCACGGCGCGGTTGCTCGGCTTTCCCCGGTGCGCGGTGCCCCGGGCCCCCGCGACGGTATTCGAGGATGAGCCCATCGTCTTTCCCGATGACCCGGCCCTTCTGGGTTTCGCGGCTGCGCAGGGTACCTCCGGGTCTGCCCGTCCGTGCCCGGCGTGTCCGGGCCTGCCTTCCTGCCGCGGCCCCGCCGCGGACTACATCGCGCGCTTCGGTCGGGACGAGATCGACTCCGAGCGGGGGGCGACCCCGGGTCTGCCGAAGCCCGCGGCGCCGGTCTTCGGGAGTGCGCCGCCACCGCCACCGCCGCGTCGGGGCCGTGCGCCGGCGACGCGCCTGCGCTTCGTGCGTCGTCAGGCGAGCTTTCCGGACCTCGGTGGCGATCCCATGGCGGGTGAGGCACCCGGGCGGCTCGCGCCTGTCGCCGTGTTGTCCTTTGATGGAACCTCTCGAGCGGTCCGGCGGGCAATGGCGAAGGTCTGCCAGGAGGGTTCCAGGACACTGCGGCTGGAGGGACCCGGTGTGTTCGGACATCCGCAGGTCGAGGGTCTGCTCCGGGACGCCTTGCGATTGGGCATTCCCCGGGTCGTGGCTGTTGGAGATGTTCGGCCGCTGGCGGTGCTCAGCGACCGGGCCGTGATCGGCCTGCGCGGTCTGGCCCGGGTGGAGGCGACGATGCCGGTCGGAGCGGAGCCGGACGACATCGATGCTGTTCTCATGCGGCTGAAGCGACTCGCTGGCGTAGAGGTGCTTCGACGAGACGCGGAATGCGAAGATGCCATCCCGGAGGAGCGATGACGGAGCTTGCGACGGCCCTGCAGCGTTGGGAGTCCGATCGCAGGGCCGCGCGGACGCGTTTCGATGAGGCGGTGAACGAGCTGGACCGGCGCCTGGCCCAGTCGATTCGCGACGGGCTGTCGGACCCGGAGCGGTGGACGGGCGTGGTCGACGCCAGCGAGCGGCGGATGGGGGACCAGCTGCGGGCGCTTGATGATGCCTGGGCACCGCTGGAGCGCGCGGCGATGGCTGCGATCGAGGCGGCTGGCGAGGACACCCAGCAGCGGAGACGGCTGCGGTACCAACTGGCGGAGCAGCAGCGGCGGCGGGACCAGCTGGCGGTGTACATGGCCCGAGAAGCCCGTTCCATGCTCGCTGCGCGCCGCAGCGACGCTGCACGGGTGCTGCATGCCCATGCCCACCGGGAATGGTCGACGCCACGGCCGTGCAGTCGCTGTGGCGCAGGGATCGTCGTGGGAGCAGTCGTCCAACCGACAGACTTCGTCTGCGTCGCCTGTGGTCATGCAGCGCCATTCGGGCCTGGACCCGCGACGGTTCGGTACATGGAGTCGCTCGACGGCCTGTGCGACGAGCAGACCCTCGAGACCTGGCATGCCTACCAGGACGCCCGTCGGACCTTCGAGGGCTATCAATGGCCGACGGAAGCCGACTACGAAGTTCTGGAAACCGCGGCTCGGACATGGCTCGCCGAGTGGGCGGATGTCCGCGTTCGACTCCTGCCGCCCGGCGGAGAGGCAAAGGAACTCGCCCGGCTCGACGAGCGGATCGCTGCAGAGCTCCGGGGTGTGGATGACGCGGCGTCCCGGCTGCTCCGTGTGCGCATGGGGGTAGCGATGAAGCTCGCGGCGGCTGGCGACATGGCTGGAGTCCTCCAGTTCGCGAAGTCCGAGCAAGTGGAGGCGTCGGAATTCGTGGGCCAGCTGTGCACATGCCTGCATGAGCACGGCAACCGGGGTGCCGCCTGGCAGGCCCTCGCATTGCTGCACCATGTGACCAGGCAGCCCACCGAGCGGGACGCATGGATGCAGCAGCAATTGATGGCCCTCGATGATCAGCTCCGGACCCGCTGATGCATGCAGTCGGGACGATGATGCAGCGAGCCTTCCCGGCGGTGCGGTCCTGTCGATGTCCTGTCGACCCACCGCCGGCCCGGGTACGATTCCAGAGCAGAACCCGCTGACGCCGACGGAGCACAATGTCCGCCACCCCTGCAGCCCCGATGCGCTCTGCCCGGGACGAAGCCAAGCTCGCGCGAGAAGCCATCGCCAATCGCCCGAAGCACTGGGTCCGCTGTGTGACGGCGTGCAACTCGAAATGCCTGTTCTGTCTCGACGCCGACACGCCACGGAACGTCTACCTTTCGGAGGAGGAGGTGAAGGCGGACCTGCGGCGCGGCATCGAGGAGCTGGGGGCAGACAAGGTCATCATCTCCGGGGGAGAAGCCAGCCTCCACCCCCTGTTCCCCGAGTTCATCCGATATGCCAGGGAGCTGGGCTACGATCGGGTCCAGACGGTGACCAACGGCACGCGCCTCGCGGACCCCGTCTACTACCGGAAGTGCCGGGACGCAGGCCTCGGGGAGATCACCTACTCACTGCATGGACACACCGCTGAGCTGCATGACCATCTGACGCAGACTCCCGGGGCCTTCCACAAGCTGATGAAGGGCATGATCCGGGCGATCCGCGATCCGCGGGGTCCGATCGTCAACATCGACATCTGCATCAACAAGCTCAACGTGGGCGTGCTCGACAAGGTCGTCGAGGTGGCGATCCAGGCGGGCTGCACCGAGTTCGACCTCCTCCACGTGATCCCGCAGGCCAACGCCTATGACAATCGGGAGTTGATGTTCTACGACGTGAAGGACCACATGGAGACCCTTCACACGGTGTTCCGGCTGAACCGGCACCCTCGGTTCGTCGTCTGGACGAACCGCTTCCCGGTGTCGTACCTCGAAGGAATGGAAGACCTGATCCAGGATCCGCACAAGATGCTGGATGAGGTCAATGGTCGCCGGTTCATGGTCCGCAACTACCTGGACACCGGGCGGAGGCTCGACTGCCGCGAGCCCGACCGCTGCAAGCACTGCTTCATCGAGCCGTTCTGCACGACGATGGATCGGGTCCTCGGAGACCACGGCGAAGGGCGGATCGAGGTCTGGAATGCAGGTGCCCCGCCTGCACCGGGTCGTCTGCCGCTGGACCCGGAGACCGGCGGCATGCCCTACGGCATCTCCAGCATCGGCGTGGAGGTCCCGGACATGGCGTCGCTCGCACAGGTCGAGCTGCCGGACGGGCTTGGATTGGAGGCTCGGGTCGCCGCGCCGGGGCCCGTCCCCGCGATCGGACGGCGTCTGCGACTGGTGGCCGATACGCCGGCGCATCTGGACGCGTGGCTCGACGGCGCCGAGGGTCCGGAGCTGCTGGTGCACCTCACCCGACAGACCGCCACGTGGATGCTCGCCAACCGGGATCGTGTCGCCGCGTCGATCCATCGGATGCGCCTGCACCAGCCGACCTGGGAGCATCTCAAGGAAGCGATGGAGCATGATGTTCGCGACCCGGTGCGGTTCTTCCTGGCGCTGGGCCTGCCGATACGCACCTCGGGCCTCGCTCCCTGCCAGGCCCCGGGAACGACCCTCACGCCCGACATCAAGCGGGCATCCCCGACGCTCTACGACTGGGAGACGGGCCGGATCGACATCCGGCCGCTGGCTCGGAAGCACGTCCGGGAGCACTACCGGGCAAAATCCGTCCGCTGCAGGGAGTGCAGGGTGAATGATCGGTGTGACGGAGTGCACATCAACATGGTCCGTGATCAGGGGCTCCGACAGTGCCAGCCGCTGATGGAGGGCTCCTGGGCGGACGAGGCCGTTCGCCAGTTGCATCAGCTGCATGAGAAGCCGCTCCTCCGCGTCGAGCAGGGTGCGCCCCTCCAGGCGCCGCCGCCCAGCCTGCCGGGTTTCGCCATGCCGGAAGTGCCGATCACGGATCCGCTCGCCGCCGTCGCCATGAAGCTGAGGAAACGGAGAGAAGAGCGGGCGCGCGCGCGAGCGCGAGGCGAGGTCGTGCCGCCTGCGAATCCGTTCGGGCGCGCGCAGGTGCGGTCTTCATCCGTTCCGACTCCGGGCTCCTCGGAGGGGTGAGGGGCGCCGCCGAGCCCGTGGAAAGGGCCCCCCGGCGTGCCCGAGCCTGCAGCGCCGGGGTACCTTCGGGTCATGGCGAACCTCGGCTATCTGCAGCTCACGCGCAACTGCTACCAGCGGTGCCGGTTCTGCTCGAATCCACCAACCGGTGTGGACCTGACGATCGAGGAGATGCGTGATCTCATCGACGACCTCGCGGATATGGGGTACGACGGGGTCATCCTGACGGGAGGAGAGCCGACGCTCTCCCCGCTGATCTTCCCCGCGCTGGAGTATGCGACGGAGAAGGGTCTGTTCAATCGGATGATCACGAACGGACAGCTCCTCGAAGACCGTGACTTCTTCAGGCGTCTCGTCGACGCCGGGCTGCAGCACATCCATGTCTCGCTCCACTCGTATCGGCCCGAGGTCCACGATTTCATCACCCAGTACCCGCGGGCGTGGGAGACGCTGGTCGGGTGCCTGTCGCTGGTCCCAGAGATGGGCATCACATGCGACATCAACACGGTGATCTGCGCGTACAACGCCGACCACCTGCATGAGACCGTGATGTGGCTCACGGACCGGTTCCCCTTCATCGGGCACTTCGTGTGGAACAACATGGATCCCGATGGGAACCGGGCCGAGTCCAATCCCGACTGCATCCCGCGTCATCACGAGTTCCAGGTGAGCCTTGAGCTGGCGATGGAGTACCTCCACCGGACCGGGCGGACGTTCCGCGCCGAGCGTGTCCCGTTGTGCTTCATGCGCCGCTTCCCGTGGGCGAGCACGGAGACCCGCAAGATCGTCAAGGAAGAGGAGCGCTGCATCAAGTTCCTCGACGACAAGGGCTTCGTACACCAGATGGAGTTCCTCCATGGCAAGGGCAGCGCCTGCGACGTCTGCCGCTGGGACCCGGTCTGTGCAGGGATGTTCAGCATGGCGCGGACGTACGATGAGCGGGAGCTCTCGCCGATCTTCGACGATCCCGTGCCCGTGATGGAGCAGGTGCTCGGGCGAGAGCCGGAACCCGCACTCGTCGCGCGCATCCTCGCGCGGAAGGGACGCCGCTCCACGTCGGAGCAGCCCACGCCCGAAACCCGCGCATCCAGGCTCGCTCTTCCCTTCTGAGACCCGTCGTGCGGTGCCTGCCTGTTGGGATGGTAACGGCTTGCCTGCTCCCCTTCGCACCCGTAGACTGGGGGAGGAAGCCGTCCCCATCGTGGAGCCCCGATGCCCTCGCGTACATCCCGGCAGGCCGCCGCGGTGCTGGCTGCGGCCGTCTCCGCATCGGCCTGCAGCAGCAACAGCTTGAAGGTCCTCGCGGAGCCGCCCTCCGTGACCATCACAGAGCCGAGTGTCGACTCCCAGTTCTACGAAGGCCAGGACATCAACTTCGTCGCGCTCGTCGAGGCAGGCAAGGAAAACGACGACCTGACAACCATCTCCCACCGGTGGGTGTCCGGCAACGAGTCGATGTGTGACAGCGAGGCGGTGGGGGCGGATGGCTACGCGTACTGTTCGTACGCGTTCACCGATACCGGCGAGAAGACCATCGAGGTCACGGTCACCGACGCGCGGGGAGACCGCGCGAAGGCCTCGACAACCGTGTTGATCATCGACAACACGCCACCGAACATCGAGATCACCGCGCCGGAGGACGGCCAGCTCTTCGCGGAAGATGACCTCATCCGGTTCGATGCCATCGTGTCGGATTTCGAGGAGGACGCGGCGGAGCTGACCGTGAGCATCCGCTCTTCGATCGACGGAGACCTGGGCGTCACGGCGAGCCCCGCGTCCTCGGGCGACTACTCCGCCGGGGTCTACCTGACCGCCGGGGTCCATCTGGTGACGCTCGTCGCGGAAGACTCCTACGGCCAGTCCGACCAGGACACCGTCGAGCTGGAGGTCTACCAGGACGGGCCGCCATCGGTGGACTCCGTGACCATTTCGCCGTCGCCGGCCTACACGACCGACACCCTGCTGGCGGTGCCGCAGGGGTGGTCGGATCTCGATGGGGCGCCGGAGCGGTACGAGTACGTGTGGACCGTCAACGGCACCGTCGATGTCGGCGAGTCCACGGACACCTACCCGCCCGGCAAGACAGCGAAGGGCGACCTCGTCCAGGTGACCATCACGCCGGTCAACGACTTCGGCGGTGGCGACCCGGTTGGCTCACCGACCATCGAGATCGAGAACACTTCGCCGGAGGCGCCCAGCATCCAGATCACACCCGCGTCGCCCGAGCCAGAGGACAACCTCCAATGCGGCGTGACGGCGGCGTCGAGCGATGTGGATGGGGATGCCGTCAGCTACGTGTACGAGTGGCTGCAGAACGGTGTCCTGACGGCGTCGACGAGCAACGTCATCGCCGCGGCTGACACCGCCCACAACGACACCTGGGAGTGCGTGGTTCGCGGCTTCGATGGAGAAGACTACAGCGCGGAGGTCCGCACGTCGGTCACCATCACCGACGGCACCGCGCCCGACCCGCCCGTCCTCGACACCCCCGAGCGGTACCGCAACGAGGACAGCCTCGAAATCACCGGGGATTGTGAGCCAGCCTGTGAGGTCACGATCTACTGTGCGGACAGCACCATCACCTGGACGGATGTCGAGACCTGCGACAGCGCGGGGGAGTTCACCTACACCACCTCGCTCACCCGGGGAGACACGGCGTCGTGCCAGGCAGAATGCACCGACCGCGCCGGGAACACCTCTGCCACGTCGAACACCGTGGTCACGGAGGTCTGCGATCCGTACGACGCATACGAGGATGGCAGCGGCTACGGCGACTCCGGGACGGATCCGGTCGACGAATGGTCCTCGCTGTCTGACGCCGGAACGACCACCATTTCGATCGAGGGGAACATCCTCGGCTCGGACTCCGAGGACTGGTACGTGATCTCCACGACGGACGATGTCGCCAGCGACTACACGGCGCTCATCGACTACTACAACTTTGAGGTCCAGCTCTACGCGGGCGCCAGCGACTATGCATTCCTGGTCTACAAGGGCAGCCCCGACCCGTCGGACATGGAGTGCAGCGCGACCTACGCAGGCACGGGGTACACGGAGTACTCCGACTTCGTGCAGGACACCGGAGACGGCAACCACGCCATCCCATCGGACACGCGCCGCTGCGGGTCGGGCTCGCCGTCGTACAACGACTGCGAGGACCGGAGCACCGACTACTACATCCAGGTCTTCCGTCGGTCGACCTCGACGCCTTCCTGCCAGCACTTCGAGCTGGAAATCACCAACGGAGTCTGGTGATGCACTCACGCCGCGATCTCATCAAGAACATCGGCATCGGAGCAGCCGCGGCCGCCGCCGGGGCGGGAACCTCGGCGGTGGCCCGGGCCGCGCACCAGGGGACGCTCGAGGCATTTGCCTCGGGGGGGACCACGCAGTCGGCGCCGTGGTGGCTCCTCTCCCCGATCAGGCAGGGGAGCACGATCGGAAGGGGCTGGACGGTCGAAGCGCT
>JAYYRS010000014.1:0-4231 GCA_036126975.1 Myxococcota bacterium | reverse complement strand
CGGGGACCTCGACGGAGCAGAGCAGGATTTCCGCTGTGTGCAGCGCCAGGACGGGACGCACAAGGGCGCGGCCCTCCAGCTCGCTCGGGTCCGCCGCGAACGGGGGGATCTGCAAGGAGCGCGCGCAGCCATCGCTGCAGCCTTGCGGATCGATGCGGGCTGCCCGCAGGTGCGCGCGGAGCTCGGCTGGGTGCAGCTGGAGTCCGGTGACACCAACGCGTCCGCGACGTTCCGGAGCGTGACGTGGGCAGCACCCGGCAACCGGTCTGCCCAGACGGGCCTCGCCCGCATCGAGGGCGCGGACATGGACGAGCGGGCCGCGCGGACTGCCGAAGGGCTGGCCATTCGGGCTGCGACGGTCGGCAACGAAGGCCGGCGTGCCCTGGTGGAGGAAGTGCGGTCGGCGGCGGCCCGCCCCGGTCCCGTGACGGAGCGGGCGCGCATGTATGCCACGTTGGGCGACCTGCTGGATTCCTGCGGCAGGACTGGCGAGGCGATGCTCGCATGGTCGACGGGAAATCGGCTCATGGGGGGGCGCTACGACGCCGACCGACATGCGCGCCGCAACGCAGCGGTACGCGAGGTGTTCTCGGCAGCGCAGGTGGCCGCACGACCGGTCGCGGGCCCCCCCGGTGGCCCGGTCTTCGTCGTGGGACTGCAGGGCAGCGGCGCCGGACTCGTGCGCAGGCTGATCGCGGCGCATCCACGGGCCCGCGGGGTTCGTGCACAGGTGCCGGTGCGTCGCATCGTCCGGGACCTTCCTCGCTACACGGCGCAGGCATGGCCCGATTGTGTGGATGGGCTGGGGCGAGCCGGTGGTGTCCGGCTCGGCTCCCGGCTGCAACTCGACTACGAGCAGCGAGCTGGAAACGCAGCCGTCATGGTGGACGCGGACCCGATGTCGGTCGAGCATCTCGGGCTCGCCGCGCTGCTTGCACCGGGAGCGCGTGTGGTGATGGTCGAACGCGACCGCCTGGACACAGCGCTGTCGGCTTTCCGGCGGCCCCTCCGGGGACCCGAGTCGGTGGCGACGCGCGACCTCGCGGACGTGGCGACTGCGATGGACCACGACGCGGCGCTGCTCGAGCACTGGCGCCGTGTCCTCCCGCTTCCATTCCATGTCGTCCAGTACGAAAACCTGGTGCAGCAACCGGAACGCGTCCTCCAGGACCTCTGGGGCTTCCTCCGGTTGCCCGCCGCTGCCCCTGGAATCCCCCTTCGCGCCGACCGCGTGGGCCGCTGGTACCGATACGCCCGGTGGGTGGCTCCTTTCGCGGACGCGGAGGCGGCCTGACGGGCGCCGTTGGTGCTACTCGTCGAGCCACGCTGCGAGCACCTGGGCCCCGGCGGGCTCGCGCTGCAGGACGTAGTGGGGGTCGTAGTCGTCCGACGTCGAGAGGTCGGTGTACGTCGCATCGGGCAGCGCCGCGGCGAGGGCCCACGACGTGAAGTTGGGCACCTGGCGGTCACCCACGCCGACGACCATGGTCGTGGGCACGGTCACATCCCGTGCGACGGACATGGGATCCGAGGGGTCCATGGACCATTGGAAGAGTGTCAGCACCGGATGGAGGCGGTCGAGGTGGCGCCACGCGGGCTCGGGTACACCGATGGCGGCCCCGAGAATCGCCGGAGTGGTGATGACATCGGGCGCGTCGGCCCCCAGAAGGGCGAACAGGGCGTTGATGAGCTCCGGCTCGATGTCACGCAGCAGTCCCGTGTCCAGGAAGTAGTGGGAGAAGACGCCACCGGAGCCGGAAAGGAAGCTTCCCTCGTAGACACCGGGGTCCGCCGCGATGCCCAGGTTGGCGGTCACGGAGCCGAGAGAGTGGCCCATGCGCCGCAGGCGGCTGCCGTCGACCGAGCCCTCGGGCAGCAATGGATTGAGTCCGGTCTGGACGAAGCGTCGCAAGAATATGCCTTCAATCGCCGCCTGACGCTGGTTGTCCCGGAATGCGGGCAGGTTCACGACGTTGTAGAAACCCAACGACCCGCCGTAGCCTTCGTCGATGAGGGGGAAGCGCGTTCCATACAGCGGGGCGTCGCGGCTCACGATGGCCCAGCCGGCGTCCGCGAAGACCCGTGCGAGGCCGAGACCGTCGTCCAGACTGCTACGTCGCTGGACCGCGTTGTAGGCGTGTCCGCCTGTTCCGTGGTCATAGATGACGACCGGTGCGCCGTCGAGGGCCGCGCCTGAGGCATCCTCGGGAAGGCTGATGGTAACGCTGATGATCTCGAGGTCCGGCTCTCCCGGCGTTTCGGCATCGAAGCGCCACCAGCCTGTGTCTCGCTGCAGATCGGAGATGTGCCCGAAGCCGGGGTTCATATAGGGACGATCGATTAGCCGGGAATAGTTCATGACCGGCATCTCGACCTGGTAGACCGTCATCGGCCATTCGTCGATCATGTCGTGGACATGGTCCACCGCGCCGGCAAGCGGGGCCAGGTAGCGCTGCTCATGGCTCCCGTTCGTGAAGGTGACCGTGCAGACCGTCGCGTCCTTGCCGCTTGGCGTCGCTCCCTGCCGGTAGGCGAGCGTCTCGACACGTCGGATTTGCGGGATTCCCCAGTCCGGTGTTTCGCCCAGCCGCGCCAGGATGTCGTCACGGACCGCCCGGAGCTCCGCCGTGCCGTCCTGGACCGTGTAGAGGGTCGCGACGGCGACTGCACCGGTGATGCCGGCACGAGCAAGCGCATCCTCGACCCGAGCGGGAACCGTCCAGTTGGCTGCGGCGCGCGCGCCTGAAGATTCCATCACCACAGCCGCGAGCGTCGCCCCGGACCGCGGCGGGTGGCCCAGGGCGGGCGCGATGGCCAAGGTGTTCTCGGCGTACCACGGGTCCCCAGCCGGGTCCGCGACGAAACGTGCGGTCAGGGGGATGATCTCTCCGGTTGCGATGTCAATGATCAGTACGGGGTCATCGGTCGCGCCGGAGGTCTCCGCTGGAATGTCCGACAGAGCGCCAGTGAAGCGAAAGTAGGCCGCGCCGTGGTTTGCGAAGCCATGGGAGGTCTGTTCGATGCGACGTGCCCAGCCGTCCACGACCTGTGCCCCGATGCCGTCGCCGTTTCCGGGGAAGCCTGTCAGATCCGGCCTGCCCGCTGTGTCGAGCAGGTCGTCGCTCGGGAAGGGCAGGTCGAGGAAGTGATGGGACCGGCTGGGATCGACAATGGCTCGGGGCGAGCGCGGTGTGGCCGTGTCCGAATCGACCCCGCCGGTTTCGGAACCGCAGGCGAGAAGAAGGGCGAGCAGCGGACGCATGCGGGCTCCAGGAGGTCAGCGGCCTGTGGCGTAGGCGCCGCCAGGCTCAGGCACGAACGTGTCGCCGTCGAAGCGCATGCGTCGGAGGGAATGCAGCCCGCCGCGGTCGGCTTCGTAGATGTTGAAGTGTGCAGTCCGGTCGCGGTCCGGCAGGAACGCGTAGCCGCTCGCTCCCGGGTCGAGAACGGGTATCGGTCCGGCGGCCGTGGGCACCTCGGTCCGGAATCCATGGTGCTCGTGGCCGTGCAGCACGGCGCCCACCCGGTCCGTCTGGGCGAGGAAGGTTTCCACCGAGGCAGCGTCAGACAGGGCCCTCGTCGATGGGCCGTAGGGTGCTCCGTGGCGGTCGCGCAGAGGGTAGTGCTGGATCTGGAACACGAAACGGTCGTCCACCATGGAGAGCAGTTCCCGCGCAGCAGCGAGCTGTCCGGACGGTGTGCGGCCGCTCGACAGGAGGTGCGGACGGCAGGTCTCGATGGCGAGGAAGGCCACTTCGTCGAACATGTGCAGCCAAGGGGTTTCCTCGCCCATCCAGGCGCCGAAGTATGCCCGCATGGTTGCAGCAGGCTGGGGCTCCGGCACGTAGACGTCGTGGTTGCCGGGGATGACGATCGTCTCGAACCGGTCGAGGATGGGCGCCAGGAGTTCTCGAGCAGCCGCGAACTCGGATGGCAGGGCCTGGGCCGTGAGGTCCCCGGTGATCACAACGACGTCGGGCGCCTGCGCAACCGTGGCCCGGACGGCCGCACGCTGGGCGGAGGCGGAGAAGTGCCCCTCCCGGCCCAGCACGTAGAGGTTCGTGCTGCCGATCAGGCGCTTGCCCATCAAGTCGGCCAATCCGGGCCGAACGTGGACGTGGATATCGGTCAGGTGGACGATCTTCACGACCGCACGCTAACGCGTGGCCTGGGTCGGGTGTGGGGCGCTATGGTCGAAAGGCCGGGAGGACGCATGGCCATCGACGCCCGC
>JAYYRS010000013.1:0-2514 GCA_036126975.1 Myxococcota bacterium | reverse complement strand
GCGAGATGTCAGACAGCGACACCGTCCAGGTCCTCTACTCCTGCACCGGCGAGGCTCCCTGAGAGCCAGCTGATGGCCAACTCGGCCTGCCCCTCGAATCAGCCCACCGGAGACGCTCCATGCGCGCCGCCCCCCTCCTCTCCAGCCTCCTGCTGCTCGCCGCCTGTGCCGAGCCCGAGCAGCAGGTCGAGGCAATCAACAACCCTCCGGTCGCCGATGCCGGCGCCAACATCAGCCAGACGGCAGACCAGCCCGTGAAGCTTGAGGGCGGGGGTTCGTTCGACCCGGACGGGGACGCCATTGCCTTCACCTGGTCCTTCGACACCGTTCCTGCCGGGTCCACGATCACCAACGCGGACACCGTCCTCCCCGGGAACGGCACGACCTCGCCGACCACACAGTTCAGTGCGGACGTGCCGGGCACGTACATCATCGGCCTGACGGTGCAGGACGCCCGGGGTGCGACCTCTGAACCCTCCTACGTGGTCGTGCAGGTCATCGAGGGCTCCGCGCCGGTTGCCAACGCCGGAGCGGACATCGTGTCCACGATGGCGGCAGGCGAGCTCTCCCTCGACGGCGCGGGCTCCTATGACCCCCTCGGCCGGGACCTCACCTACGCGTGGACGTTCGAGAGCGTACCAACCGCCAGTGCCCTCACCGCACTGACCGGTGACACCACCGCGGCGCCCACCTTCACACCCGACATCGGCGGTCGGTACGTCGTGTCCCTCGTCGTGAACAACGGCTTCGTGGACTCCGCTCCCGACACCACCGTCGTCCAGGTCGCCGGCAACGACTGCGCCCCGGACGTGGACGCAGGGGCGGACCAGGCAGCGGAGGACTGCTCGACGATCCAGCTGGACGGGAGCGGCACATTCGACTGCGATCCGAGCGATACACCCCAGAGCCTCCAGTACTACTGGGAGCTGCAGACCAAGCCCGCCGGCTCGAACGCGACCACGGCGAGTCTCAGTGACCGGACCGCGGTCTCTCCCACCTTCTACGCGGACGTGGCCGGCAGCTACACCCTGTCGCTCACGGCCTTTGACGGAGAGAACTGGGGCGCACCCGACACCGTCGTCATCACAGCGAGCGAGCGGTCCTTCAACACACCGCCGCAGGCCAGTGCCGGGGCGCCGAAGAGCGAGGCTGCGGGGAACGCAGATTGTGAAGAGTCCGGCTACACCTACGCGTGCGACGAATGCGACCCCCTGACCATCGCCCTCGGCGACGACGCGACCGCTACGGATGCCGACGGCGACCCCCTCGTCTACGCATGGACCGTTCTCGATGGCGACGCCACCATCGCCGACCCCGCCGCGCTGACCACGACCGTCCGGCTGGAAGGGGCCGAGCCCACCGAGCCGTCCGCGTGCGAAGACACCACCTACGAGTTCCAGCTCCAGGTGACGGACTGCACTGGGGCGGAGAGCACGTCGACGGTCACCTACACGGCGTCCTGCTGCGGAATCTCGGACACGGCCGCCCGCTGACCCGGGCGGGGGTCCGACCGGCGGCCCCGTGCTGATCCGGCCGCGCGTGCTCGCGCCGGTCCTGCTCCTGGGGGCAACGGGGCCCGCGTGGTCGGGCGGCCCCGGCAGTCCCGGTGTGGCCGTGCCGCTCTACGCCATCAACCACCGCTGCACGGATTCCCGATTTCCCCGCCTGGCAGGCCCATGGGCCGTGGGCTGCGGCCCGGGTGGCCGGGTCGATCGCGCCCTCAGCCTCGAGACCGGCCGTCTGATCGAACTGCCGCTCCCCCTGGGGTCGGCAGGGACCGGACCGGCCGCCGTAGTCGGAGCGGGGCGCCGAGGTGGGCTCTTCCGGCTGACGCAAGCAGGTGCAATGGAGGTCGCGGAGGCCCCTCGCATCATCGAGCGGCTGACCGCTCCCCCCGCCACGGATGGCACGCACATCGGCCTCCTGTCGTCACGAGGCCTGCAGGCGTTCCCCGCCACAGACCAGTCCCACAGCATTTTCGACGCAGACCCCTTGGGATGGCAGCCGATCGCGATGATCTGGCCGTGGGTGGCCTGGGTCGAGGACGCTGGCGGTGGCGATGCCGACGTCTGGATCCGAGACATGCGAGAGCGGAGTAGCGCGCGCCCCCTCGCCAACGGGACCGGCCGGCAGGACCGTGTCGTGGCCGAGGGGGATTGGTTCGCCTGGATCGACCTTGGCGATGTCGTCCTCTGGAATCCGCGCACCGAGGCGACGCGGCGCATCGAGACAAGGACCGGCTTCCGCTCCCCCCCCGCCCCATGGGATGGGGAGGCATGCTGGGAGGTACGCGGAGACGGCATCGACATCGAGTGTTCGGACCTGCCGGGCATCGCCCGGCCCGGACACCAGGGATGGCCAACCCGTTGGGCGCGCTGGATGTTGTACCGGGATGCGGATGTCCCGATGCTGTACACCGCTCCCGACCACACGGAGTAGGCTCCCCGGGTGAACCGCACGGCTTCCATCGCCCTGCTTGTGTGGGCGCTCCTCCTTGGAGCGGCCTTTCTGCTC
>JAYYRS010000012.1:0-2775 GCA_036126975.1 Myxococcota bacterium | reverse complement strand
TGGCTCGGGAAAGTCGCGGGGAAGAGCGAGAAGCGCCTGATTTCGGTAGTTGAACGGCGACGGGAAGCGGGCGGTTGCGACCCCTGTTGGTTCGGGAGCGGGCTCGGTCGCCTCGGACCCACCTCGGTTCGCCGGGGCGGGGGGCGCGAGACCGACCCGGCCCAGGAAGTGGTCGAATCGCCCATGCACGGTGAGGGTCGCTGACGTCACGACGGTCGCCGCCAGCGCATCGAATACGCGCTCCCGCAGAAGAGGGCCGACGTCCATGGGAGCCGTACACAGTGCGCCGGTCGGCTCTGCGCCCCGCTGCACACGTGCAGGCTCTATCCATGCAACAAGCTCGTCCGTCTCGCCCTCGAAGTTGGAACACTGGTCCGCCTTGTCCGTGAGGCGACGTCGTGCGCGTGCGAGGTCGAAGAAGATCTGCGGTCTGTCGGCGCGCACCTTGGCATCAAGTCCCGCGAGGGTCTCCTCGACCTTCGAAAGGAGCATGGCCGCCTGGGCGAGTCGGGCGCCCTCCCGCTGGATGGTCGGGCGAAGCTGCGCCTGCCACAGTGGTCCCTGGACGACGTCCTTCGTCACGCGCAAGGTCGGCTGGGCGGGTGGCGCGAGCGCATCCGCCCCCACCTGTCCCAGCCATTCGGGTGCGGATTTCTTCACCGCGGGCAGAATGCGGTGGAGGCGGTCGAGGTCCTTGCCGAGCTGGTCGCGAGCACTTTCCCAGAGCCCTCCCTCCTCGCTGCCGAATCGCTCCCGCACCCGGGTCAGCGTGCCCTTCCGCCGCCGCCGGTCGAGAAGGGGAGCGACGGCGCGGGTGATCGAACGTGCTGTCAGGCGGGTCTGGAACAGGCCGGTGGCCGCATCCTCCAGGTGGTGGCCCTCGTCGAGGATGGCGCGCTTGTAGCGAGGCAGGACACCCTCACCGCCGGAATCGCCCTTCACCACGAGGTCGGCGAGCAGCAGGTGATGGTTGACCACAAGAAGGTGTGCGTCGGCAGCTGCGCGGCGCGCCCTGTAGTAGAAACACGCGTCAAAATGCGGGCATCGGGCGCGCAGGGTCTGGTCATGGTCGGACTGGATGCGGTCCCACAGGTCTTCTCCGACCGGCACGGAGAGGTCCTGGCGCGTACCCTCGGTGGCCGTCCGGGCCCAGTCTGCGACCGCGTGCAGCAGGCCCGCCTCGACGGCATCGTCGGGCTCCTCCTCCAGACCCCCTGCTGCGTCCGCGAGACGCCGGCGGCAGACATAGTTGTTCCGCCCCTTGACCACCGCCCATCGGAAATCAAGGCCCGCCCGGCGCATGAGCGGGAGGTCGCTGGCATCGAGCTGCGCCTGCAGGGCGATGGTGTACGTCGAGACCGCGACCTTCGAGTCGTTGGCCACCGCCCACAGGGCGGCCGGCACGAGGTACGCCAGGGACTTCCCCGTACCGGTGCCGGCTTCGAGCACGGCCGTGGCGTCTCCGTTGAGCGCACGGGTCACGGCCAGCGCCATGTCCAGCTGCCCGCGCCGGCTTTCGGTCTGGGGAAGCGCGCGGGGCAGTGCCTCCTCGAAGAAGTGGCGGACGTCGGCTTCATCGATCGCGACCGGGTCGCGTTGATGAGGCTCGACGACCCAGAGCGCCGCAGTGCAGGCGTTGTCGGTGATGACCACGCCGACTCCGTCCTCGCCGTAGCGGCTGGCGAGCGCCATGTCGGCATCGCTGGCCTGGACGACGCCGGACGGGTGGTTGTGGATGACGACCTGCCCGGCTCGGGGGCGCGTGAGGAGCGCAGGCACGGCGTCTCGCTGGCCGCGGCAGAGCACCTCCACTCGCGCCACCAGGCCGTCGTCGTCCAGAAACCCAAGCGCGAACAGCTCGATGCCACCGGCTTCCCGGATGGCCTCCCTCCATGCCCGGGCGGCGGCCCCGGTGAAACGCGTCTTGGTGGACATGACCGGAACGTATCCAGGTGCTGCCGCCCGGGATCCGCAGGAACGCCCCCTTGGCAATCCGAGGGCCGTGAATACAAGAGCCGGGAACAGGTCGGGCCTGCGTGGACCGATGCAATCCTGGCAGGGCCGCATCCCGCGGCTACGCCGCCGCCCTCGCTTCCTCGGAATCATCCATGGCGACCATCGAGCTGACCGCTGAAAACTTCGAGTCCGTCGTGACCGGAAACGACCTCGTGTTCATCGACTTCTGGGCGAGCTGGTGCGGTCCCTGCAAGGCGTTTGCGCCCGTCTTCGAGGGGGCCGCCGAGAAGCACCCTGACGCCGTCTTCGCAAAGGTGAACACCGAGGAGCAGCAAGCACTGGCTGGCCACTTCGGCATCCGGTCGATCCCGACGCTCATCGTATTCAAGGAGCAGGTGGGGATCTTCCAGCAGGCGGGGGCGCTACCCGAGGCAGCGTTCGAGGACCTCATCGGACAGGTGAAGGCGGTCGACATGGACGATGTCCGGAAGAAGATCGCCGAACAGCAGGCGCGGGACGCCGCAGAAGCCTGACCCCGTGGGTCGCCCCGCGGGGGCGGCTCCGGCTGTCGCGGATGGGCCGCCGTTCCGCTCAGGCGGTCTTCGTGTCAACGGGAGGACCCGCTGGCGCGTAGATGGCGGCGCGGTACTCGTCCACCATCCGGTGCGTATTGAACACGGGCGCACAGGTGGACATCGCACGGCGGCTGGCCTGGGCCCAGGCGGCGTCGTCCGCGAAGGTGTCACGGACCGGGCCCTCGAGCAGACTGTAGAGATGTTCTGCGTCGGCCGCGTCCTGGGCTTCGAGGTCTGCGTACTC
>JAYYRS010000011.1:0-9782 GCA_036126975.1 Myxococcota bacterium | reverse complement strand
GTCGATGGCAGCTGTATGCAGGGTTGCGGGCACCATCGCCGTGACCGCATCCACCACCGACTGTGCCGCCTGCTCGACCACGTGCGCCTGGTACGACGCGACGACACCTGTCTTTCCCACGCGTTGCCCCCACTGCCCAAGCGTGTCCGGACCTTCATGCTGGTGGGTCGACTGCACGATCACGAGGTCGACGTCCGCGCCAAGTTCTGCGGCCCGGTCTCGGATCGCTGTCACGTCGTCGTAGAACCAGCCGACGAGGTCGAGCGACACCAGCGCGACGGCGGTGTCCCCGGTCCCGAACGCGACGGTACGCGCCCAGATGGGGTCGTGCACGCCATTGGCAGGTCGCGACTGGCCGAATCCTGCGAGCCACACCGCCTGGAACTCGCCATCGCTTTCGCCCTCGTCCGGCCCGGGCCAGCCTTCGTCGCCCTCGCAGAGCTGGTCACAGCCGCAGTCGTAGAACGCCTCCTCGGTGCGGGACCATTCACCGTTGCCGTCCACATCCTCCCACTGCTCGAAGCATGGCGGGCTGATGTCTCGGGCGCTGGCGCCTGCGTAGAGCGTGCCCTCGTTCGAGGGGCAACCCTCGTCCCCCGGGCAGACCAGGTCCGGGCGCCACTGGGAACGGGTGTCCCCTGGCGGGTCGGCATCGGGCTCCTCGCCGCCGCTGCAGGCCACCAGGATGGAAGAGACGAGGCACGCGAGAAACCTGCACCGCATGGACGCTCCTGGGGTGACCCCGGCACCTACCCCGATGCCACGACGCCGTCTAAGCCACGCGTCCCCCGACCGGACATGACGAAGCGGGCCGTGCGTTTCCGGTGCGCGGCCCGCCGAGGCCCCCGCCCGACGGGAACTCAATCATCGCCGAACAGCAGCCGGCAGTCCTCGAGCACCTGCTCGGGATGCGCATCGATCGACGACACACGGTATTCGACCACCAGCGTTCCGGCTCCATCGAGCACACGCGTGACCCGGGATGGAAATGGGGCAGACGTGCTGTCGATGGCTCCGTAGTGCAAGGCAAGGGTCTTGTCGTCGTCTGTCCACAGTTCGTAGGCGAAGCCTTCGTCCTGGGCCCAGTCCTGGTTTCGTCCGGGGCTGTCGAAACCGACACCCACGATGGCGACTCCCAGCGCATCGAACTCGTCCTGGCGGTCGCGGTACCCGCAACCCTCCACAGTTCAGCCGGCCGTGGCCGCAGCCGGATAGAACCATATGACGGTCGGATGGCCGAGAAGGTCCTCGCGGTCGCGCCCCGAGGCATCCCGATTGGTCGCGGCAAACTCTGGCGCGGCCAGGGCCTCGTCCGGAACGGAACCGTTCAGCCGGTCAGGGTCGACCTCGTTGGCATCGCCCCCTGGCCCGATGTCGCTCGGCACGCCCGTATCGGCCATCCCATCGGCGCCGCCCCCGTCATCATCATCCTGTTCCGGAGGAGCAGCGCACGCGGCGAGGCCCACCAGCCAGAGCATTCGGGTGTTCCGCATGTCGTGCCCTCCGGTCTCCGGTTCCCGCGCCTCATCCTCTACCACGCTGCGCCATCGGGGCCGCGCAGCTATCGTGTCGGTCCGATCGGAGGACCCCATGCGCCACGTCCGACGCGTCTGCATCTACAGTGGCTCGAGCAACGCCGATGGACCACGGTATCGCGCAGCCGCCCGGACCATGGGCACACTCCTCGCATCTGCAGGCATTGGCGTGGTCTTCGGCGGCGGCCGCGTCGGGCTGATGGGTGAGGTCGCCGACGCGGCGCTCGCAGCGGGTGGTGTAGTGATAGGCGTCATAACGCAGAATCTCCAGGAGCTGGAACTCGGGCACGCGGGATGCACCGAGCTGTTCGTGGTCGAGTCCATGCACGCCCGAAAACTCATGATGGCCCAGCTCTCGGACGCCTTGATCGCCCTGCCAGGCGGCTTTGGCACCATGGAGGAGATGTTCGAGGCGACCACATGGACGCAGCTGAACATCCATGAAAAGCCCGTTGGGATCCTCAACGTCGATGGATTCTATGACGCGCTGCTCGCCTGGATCGCGCATGCGCGCAGGGAGGGATTCATCAAGGACATCCACGGGAAACTCCTGACGGCGCATGCCGAGCCGGTCGAGCTGCTCCGCGCGCTCTCGGGCGCGGACATCCCGCGCATCGAGACCTGGATCCAGGACCCCTGACCCGGTGCCCGTCGGCGGGTGCCCGTCACCCGTCGGTTTCTCGGACACCCCATGGACGAATGGTGGACGGATTCGGTAGACAAAATACCGAATTTCATCGGTTTGCCATCTGGCACGGAGCATGCTTCCGGACCTCCCGACCGCAACAGAGGCGGTCGGGGAGCGTTCATGGCCGTCACCGTGCACACCGGGACCCTCTTCGGTGTCGACAGCATGCCTGTCGAGGTCGAGGTCGACCTCGTTCGACGTCTGCCCGGCATGGTCATCGTCGGCCTGCCTGGAGGCGCCGTGCGCGAGAGCACCGACCGGGTCCGCTCCGCGCTTTCCCAGTCGGGAAACGAGTTCCCCCGCAAGCGAGTCGTGGTCAACCTTGCGCCCGCAGACCTCCGGAAGACCGGTACCGGATTCGACCTGCCGATTGCCGTCGGGATCCTCGCTGCATCGGGCCAGGTCCCTTCGACGCTCCTCCCTGACACTGCCTTCGCAGCCGAGGTGTCCCTCGCGGGGCGACTCCGCCGCAGCAAGGGGGCGCTGCCGCTTGCGCTGATGGCCCGCGCGCAAGGCTTCCAGCGGCTTGTCCTGTCCCAGGGCGACGCCGCCGAGGCAGCCGTCGTGCCCGGCATCGATGTCCTGGGTGCAACCGACCTTGCCTCGGTGGTCTCCTGGATGCGGGGAGAAGGCCAGCTCCGCCCACCCTCTCCGCGGTGCCGCAGCACGGGGGGATCGGCGCCGGACCTCCAGGAGGTGCGGGGGCAGGCACGGGCGCGACGGGCGCTCGAGGTCGCCGCGGCAGGCGGGCACAATCTGCTGTTGGTGGGTTCACCCGGATGCGGCAAGACCATGCTCGCGGCACGGATGCCCGGAATCCTCCCGTCGCTCTGCTTCGACGAGGCGGTCGATGTCACCCGCGTCTATTCCGCGGCCGGATTGCTGCCCGCGGGGAACGGACTGCTCTGCCAGCGCCCGTTCCGCGCACCCCACCACTCCATCACGGCGGCAGGAATGGTGGGCACGGCTACCCTCCAACCTGGTGAAGTCAGCCTCGCACATCACGGCGTACTGTTCCTCGATGAGGTCGCCGAGTTCCGCCGCAGCGTGCTCGAACTGCTGCGGGGACCGCTCGAAGACCGGTCCGTACGCCTGGTGCGTGCCGCTGGCAGCGCGGTTCTTCCGGCGAACGTGTCCCTGGTCGCCGCAGCGAACCCCTGTCCATGTGGCTACGCTGGTCACCCGACCCGGGCGTGCACATGCAGCCCTGCCCAGGTGGACCGGTACCGCGCACGACTCAGCGGGCCCTTGATGGACCGCATCGACCTGCAGGTGTGGGTGCAGCCAGTGGGGAGCCAGGTCCTGGTATCCGGCCACCCCGGCGAGCCCTCCTGTTCGGTCCGAGAGCGGGTCGAGGAGGCGCGTGACCGTCAGCGAAGCCGCGCAGCGGTCACCGGGGCGGCCAGCAACGCAACCCTCCGTGGCGACGCCATCCGTGCTGCTGCACGCCCCACGGAGGGCGCCGAACAGGCACTGCAGAGGGCCCTGGACACGTACGGGCTGAGCGCGCGGGCGTGGGCAAGGATCCTCAAGGTCGCGCGAACGATTGCGGATCTCGATCGAACCGAGCGTGTCGAAGTCGCACACGTGCTCGAGGCCACGGCCTACCGACTGCCCGAGGGACAGGATGGTCGGTCGTGAGCTGGGCGGCCATGGCGCTCGGCATCCGGTTGACGGGCGTAGTCGACCGGATCGAATCCGACATCGCTGTCGTGTGCTGGGACGCAGAGCACCAGTCGCTGCTCCCTGTCGGCGGCCATCGGCGGCTCCAGGAAGGGTCTGGACTCATCGTCCGGATCCGGCCTGCGCGGCGAGGTGCGCTCGCAGGCACGCCTCGGTCGCTGACGACCCCCTTGGGCCACCTCGGTCTGCCGCCGGGTTCCGTCCTTCAGCCGGGGCAGACCTATCGGATCCACATGCGCATCCGATGGATGCGCCCACCCAGACGGCGTCTCGCCGCATCCCTGCCGAACCGCATCGACCTCGCTGCGGACGGCGCCTTCCCCCCCTCCAAAAGGAGCATCCCATGACCACCCTCCCGACGACCCCAGATGCGCGCCGTCGCGCCGTCTCCGACGCCATCAAGACCCTCGACAAGCAGTTCGGACACAACACCGTGATGCGCCTTGGCGATCAGGCACGCGCACCGATTGCCGGGATCTCCACTGGCTCGGTGGGGCTGGACAAGGCGACCGGAAGCGGCGGCTACCCCCGCGGCAGAATCGTCGAGATCTTTGGTTCCGAAGCCAGTGGCAAGACCACGCTGACCCTGCATGCCATCGCCGCCTGTCAGGCTGCTGGTGGCACGGCCGCCTTCATCGATGCAGAGCACGCCTTCGACGCAAGCTACGCGGCACGTCTCGGCGTCGACCTCGACGGGCTGCTCGTGAGCCAGCCCGACCACGGTGAGCAGGCGATGGAGGTCGTCGACCGGCTCGTCTCCAGTGGCGGCGTCGACCTCGTCGTCGTGGATTCCGTGGCCGCCCTCACGCCCCGCGCCGAGCTGGAAGGTGACATGGCCGACCACCAGGTCGGGCTCCAGGCCCGTCTGATGTCCAAGGGCATGCGAAAGCTGGCCGGTGCAGTCTCACGGACCAACGCGACCGTCATCTTCATCAACCAGCTCCGCCAGAAGATTGGTGTGATGTTCGGTCCGTCAACGGTCACGACCGGCGGCAACGCGCTCAAGTACTACTGCTCCCTCCGCCTGGAGGTCCGAAGGATCGGTGCCATCAAGGACGGCCAGGACATCGTGGGCAACCGGACCCGAGTCAAGACGGTCAAGAACAAGCTCGCCCCTCCATTTCGGGTCATCGAGTTCGATCTGCGATTCGGCGAGGGAATCAGTACGGACAGCGAGCTGCTCGAGATGGCGGAAGACGCCGGCATCGTCACACGCGCTGGGGCCTGGTACAGCTTCGACGATGCGCGAATCGGGCAAGGGAGGGAACGCGCCCGCGCCCACCTCGGAAAGCATCCGGAAGTGCGTGAGGCCATGCGCCGCGCCCTTCTCGGGCTGGACGAGGCTGGGCCCACCATCGCGGCGCAGGCCTGAACCGTTGAAGGGACCCGGCATGGTGTCGGGTCCCGGCCGGACGCCCCCCTTCCACCGGAGTCGCACCGGGCAGCGGCGGACGGGCCAATGCTGCCGAGCGGGGGCGTCCGGTTTTCCCCAGCGACCGCCAACCCGGAAGCGGTCCGTGGCCGCCACAGCCTACTCCTCCGCCTGCACGACATCAGAAGCGAGGACCGCGGGAGCCGGTGCGCCACGCCCCAGCCGCATGCCTCCATGCGTTCGTCGGAGCTGGGCGGGCACCACCACACAGCGTGCAATGCCACTCGCCCGCGTGGACCGGGCGAGCCGGGTCACCGGCCGCAACAGTTCGAGGCACGCCCGCGGCCCGCGGCCCGCAGTCCGGGTCGTGTAGCCCCGGAACTGTTCTTCGAGATCCGCAAGAGCGACACACGCGAAGAGGCTGAAGGTCTCTTCATCAGGGTCCCACGTCAGCGCCAACGTGACGTCCGAATCGGCTTCCGGATGCACCTGCACGAACAGCGGCACCTCGAGACAGCGGGTCAGGCGCTCGTCGACCGCCACGAGCCGGTAGAGCGGATACAGCCGGCGCTCGTGCGGGACACCAAGCGCGCGCAGTTCCTCTTCCAGCGCATCCATCGCAGCGCGGTACCGGGCTGACGGGAGCGCGCGCGGATCCAGGTCGCCGATGGGCCGCCAGCCGCCTCCATCCGGGTCCAGGTATTCGATGCCATCCAGGCGGAGCTTGTAGTCAAACGCCTCACACCCTGGTGCGACATAGCCGGGGTAGTACAGGTCGTATCCCGCATCCCGCGCGTGCCGCACTTCGAGCAGCATGGTGTACAGGCCCAGTCCGTGGGCGCGCATCGTGGGCTCCCATACGCCCATGATGCTCTCCACCGCTGCGCCGCCGCGGTCGAAGACGCTGAATGCCACCAGCCGACCATCGAGCCGAACCTCCGTCTGCCAGGTGTCGAAGATGTCCCGCTCGTCGTCATCGAACAGGGCATCAAGCAGCGTCGGGGCGAGCTCGCCGTTGAAGGCGGCGCGGTATCGCTGGAACAGCCCCTCCTTCTCCGCACCGAGCGTCAGCGGTCCGACCTCGACGTCATAGATCCGGTCGTTCCGATTGAGCACCCGCCGGAGGCTCTTCTTGAAGCCATAGTCGTCCAGGGGCACACGAATCCAGACCGCCGTGTGGAGATCTCCGCCCTCGAGCACGAAGCGACACGTGAACACGGCCTGCCGCATCCGGAACCACCCGGCCGCAAGGAAGGCGTCCAGTTCAGCCGGCTGAAGGACCTCGGGATGGAAGAAGCGGATGGTCATGGCGCCGAACCTGCAATGCGGGACCGGAGCGCATGCACACTCGGATCCACCACCCGACCAGCCTCGGCCTCGGCTTCCAGGAACCCGTCGCTGCACGACAAGGCCCGCGGCGTCCGACCGCCGGACGCCGCGGCCTGCGCCCGATCCAGCCGCGCTGCCTGCACATCCATCACGTAGCGGCTCGCTGGTGGCGCTGCGACCGCTGCTGCCCACAGTTCGATACCGACAGAATCCTGCCCAGCGGCAAACAGGATCCGTCCCAGCTCCTTGCCGGCAAACGGGTTGCCTGGCTCCGCCGCGTGTTCGGCGAGGTACAACGCCGGCTCGGACTGCCAATCCCCCACCCGCTGGACGGTCCTGGGCGTCCAGGCGATGGTCCAGGTGAGCGCCACCAACGCAGTCATCCACCGTCGACCTGCCGGGAGCCGCTCTCCCAGGCGCTGCATGGCGACAACGATCGCCGGCGTGGCAACCGCGAGCGGCAGATAGAGATACCGCGCCGCCTGGTTGAGGAATGACGAAGCCGCGAGCCCACCCGGTGCCACCATGACGGCCCATACGCCGAGACCGACTGCCAGCGGTCGCGCCACGTCCGCTTCTCGCCGGCTCGACGCAGCGAGCGCGCCAGCCAGCACCAGGAGGACCGCCGTACCCGCGGGACTGAAGCCGACTGCAGATGGCTCGACCAGGTGGGTGTAGCCGGCCCTGACTGGCATGCCGATGGGCCACCATAGATAGTCGAGCCACGTCTGGAGGAATGGTCCGTCCCGCATGAGATCGAGGGCGGAGCGATCAAAACGTCCGACGATGGATGCATGCCAACGGGCATGCCCGAGCGCCACGAGACCCAGCGCTCCCGCGTGGGAAAGGGCTGGCCGCCAGCCTCGGAGCAACAAGGCGATCCCGGGCAGCGCCGCGACCCAGGCCAGTGCCGCCTCCTTGCTCAGGAGGGCCAACCCGAACAGGAGCGCACTCGCCACCGTGCGCCGCAGGGGCGCTCCCGGCCCGAGCGCAACCCAAAGACCCAGCAGCAGAAAGAAGGCCGCCAGGACGTCAGAGAGGTCGGAGATCCAGCACACCGCATCCGGCGCGAGCGGATGCAGTGCGAATGCGAGCGCACCGATGGCGGCCGCGCGAGGTCCTGCACCCATCCGACGGGAGACGCTCGCGACCAGGGCGATGTTGACGAGATGCATCAGTGCCGAGAGCACGCGGAATGCCGGTGGTGTTCTTCCGAATGCGTCGGCCCACAGCTGGTAGACGGACGAAGTCAAGGGACGCCAGAGGTAGCCACCGACCACATCGGCAGCATGCGCATGGGTCGCGAGGGTCCACTCCCCGAGCACGTCTCCAGGCCGGAGATGCCCGGCGATGAGGTGATGGTCATCCGTGACCCACTCCGCCCCGGCCGCAGCTGGCAAATACACCACCGCCGCGGCGAGCAGCGGCAGCGCGAGCCAGTGCCAGGTCGAGTGATGGGAGCGGGGGGGGGCGTCTGTCAGCGGGTCCTCGGAGCTCCTGCCTCCGCCCCCGGTGTAGCACGCCGCGGCCGAGGTAGTGTGCCCCCCCTGGAGCCGGAATGCGCACCCTCTTCCATCGCTTCTACGACCTCTTCAGCGGCGGAGGCGAAGTCACGATCCTCAACATGGTGACCGCTCTGCCTGACTGGCACCACATCCTGGCATTCAACCGCGTCGGACGGACATGGCTCAGCGATGCGCTCCAGAAGCTGCCGAACGTCGAGCTCGTGCAGACAAAGACCGAGAATGTGCCCGCGCTCATCGAACGCCGCTCGCCGGATGCGGTCGTGATGCATTGGTATCCACCGATGGGCCCACGCGATGTGATCGACCTGCCACAGTCAGTTCTCGAGAGAACCATCCTCTACAATCAGTGGTTTCGGCCCCTGCTTCACTTCGGGGGGCTCAAAAGAGTCGTCTTCGTGACCCCCTGGCTTGAGGAGAACTTCGGCCAGAACTACCCGGAAGACATGCGGTCGGTGATCATCAATCCCGTGCGCGATGTCTTCTTCGACGTCGAGGTCGACCAATCCGCACCCCCCACCGTTGGCAGGCATGCCCGCCCGATCCGCACCAAGATCTCTCCTGATTTCTTCGAACTCTACGAAGCAATCAGGGTTCCGGACCTCCAGGTGCGGGTTCTTGGATACCCGCCAGAGCTGCTCGAGCGCTACGCATCGGTGCGAGGTCGTCTCGAGAAGACGTACTGGTTCCTCCCGTTCAACAGCATGGACGTGACCACCTTTCTCCGGTTCGTCCAGGTCTACGTGTACCGGACGCATCCCGGCTTCACCGAGGCCTGTGGCATCAGCGTCGGAGAGGCCATGGCTGCCGGCATCCCCCCGGTGGTGGATGCCCGCGGAGGCCTCACGAGCCTCGTGTCCCATGGGAAGACGGGATTCCTCGCCCCGACGCTCGATGCGTTCCAGGCACCCGTCGAGCGGCTGCTCGAGGACCGCACCTTTCGAATCGACATCGGCCGAGCAGCCCGGCAGTGGGCGCGGGAGAATCTGAGCACGTCGGTGTTTCGCCGCAATCTGCTCGCCGTACTCAGCTGAGTGCTCCCGCTGGCCGCCCAGCGAGCAGCCACACCAAGGCTGCAGCCGTCAGGAGGAAGAACACGACCAGGAACCAGTTTGAACGGCGGGCCGGGGCGGCGCTCGGCTGTGTGCTCAGCACCCATGCCCCACTCCCGTGCGGATGCAGTGCCCACCCTTCGGTGCGTGCGGCCACGGCAGCGAGCCGTTCCCCTGTCATGCGCTGCAACACCGGTGGTCCGAGACTGTGCGTGCCCCGCCCGGTCACCACCAGAACGGATCCGGACTCGAGTTGGGGCGCAACCGCGACCAAACAGTCCAGCGCAAGCCGCGCATTGCGCGCCTTCAGATCATGGAGGTCCACCGAAGGGCGGCCGTGCTCGACGCCGATGTGGGTGCGAACGCGCCAGGGACGCCGCTCGTCCCAGACCTGCGCACGGGCGCCGTCCTCTACGACGGCGAGCGCGGAGCGGAGTCGGGAGACGTCACCCGTCAGCATGCATCTCCGACCGGTGACCCGTCGTCCTTCCGCCCTTCGGCGACCTCGACTGCGTGACGCGTGTGGCGAAGGAACAGCTGCCGGTAGCCATATCCATGCCCCAGCCGACGGAGCATGTTGTACGTACCTCCCAGCGACCG
>JAYYRS010000010.1:0-3471 GCA_036126975.1 Myxococcota bacterium | reverse complement strand
GGGACGGCCCGAGGTCCATCGCCTCGTCGAGCAGCCAGGCCACATGGGCGTCCTCGGCGGCGTACACGGCGGCCTGCTCCACCGGTACGCTGGCGAAGCGTCCGTCATGACCATCGGTGGCTTCCTTGTAGGAGATCATCCGGTGGTCGAAGTAGCGGAGTGCGAGTGCGTCCAGTCCGTGCTTGCGATCGACCTCCAGCAGGTAGTCGGCAAGCATCGTATCGCCCGCGATGCCGCGCAGATCATGCCCGAGACAGCGCAGCACCTCGAGGTCGTACTTGAGGTTCTGCCCGACCTTGCCCAGCGATGGGTCCTCGAGAAGCGGTACCAGAGCGTCCATCGCGCCGGGGCAGTTGTCCCCGTTCTCATGCGCGATCGGCACATAGACGGCATCGTCCCTGCCCCAGCAGAACGACATGCCCACCATCTGCGCTTCCTGGGGGTCCAGGCTCGTGGTCTCAGAGTCGTATGCGAAGCGGCCCGCTTCCCGGAGCGCAGACACGAGGCCCTGCAGCTCTGCAGGCGTCCGCACCACACGGTAGTGCGACCGGTCGATCGCCGTCCGCCGCGTCGCGCCGTGGCCCAGCTCCAGCTGCACCCGATCCAGCATCCGCCGGAATCCATAGCGCTTCAGACGGGCCTCGAGCGCCACCCAGTCGGGTGTGCCGGGTGCCAGGTCGTCCAGCGAAAGTCCAGTGTCGACGTCGGTGACGATGGTCACCAGCTTGCGGGACAGCGCGACGGCTTCCCCGGCCTCTGCGATGCGCTGCCCCGTCTTCCCCTTGATCTCGCCCGCCTGGGCCGCCTCCACGACGCCCGACGCGGTCCCGTACAGCAGCAGCTGCTTCACGGCGGTCTTCGGTCCGACGCCCGCCACGCCCGGCACGTTGTCCGACTTGTCCCCCATCAATGCAAGCAGCTCGATGATGCGGTCCGGCCCGACGCCCCATCGTGCTTCGACCTCTGCGGGCCCAAGCTCCATCCCCTTGCCGACGTCGAGAAGATGGATGTGTTCATTGACCAGCTGGGCGAAGTCCTTGTCACTCGAGACGATGAAGACCTGGCAGTCCGGTCCCCCGTGCTGCACCGCGAGGGTTCCGATGATGTCGTCAGCCTCGTAGCCCTCTTGCGCCAGTGCCTTGATGCCCCACTCCTCGGCGAACGGGATGAACTCGGGCCACTGCTTCCGCAGGTCGGTCGGCATGTCCGGCCGCTGTCCCTTGTAGTCGGGATACAGCGCATTCCGGAAGCTGAGCCCCTTGTCGAAGACGACGCACACGTAGTCCGGTGTGTGGTCTCGAAGCAGCTTCTGCAACATGCTGGCGAAACCGAAGAGGGCCCGCGTCGGGAAACCATCATCTCCCCGCATGTCGGTCCGAATGGCGAAGAAGGCTCGAAAGGCTTGGTTGGAGCCATCGATCAGGAACATCTTCTTGGACATCTCACCCTCCCCGCCCAGCAGGGCGGCCCGTCGTTCGTATCCGGTTCCGCCCTGCCCAGGCGGACGGCGGGATACGGGATCCGGGAGCCCCGCGCTCGGCCGAGGCGCGCAGGCGGCGGAGGACGCATGCACGAGCAGTACGACGCCCTGTTCAATCCGACCGAGGAGCACCGCATGCTCCGGGACATGGTCGCCGACTTCACGCTGCGCGAAGTGGCGCCCCAGGCCGAAGAGCAGGACCGGATCGGTCATCTGAACCTGCCGCTCTTTCGTGCGCTCGGAGAACTGGGTCTGCTCGGGATCACGATCCCCGAAGAGCATGGAGGGGCCGGACTCGATGCCACGGCGGCCGTGATCGTCCACGAGGAGCTCTCGAAGCACGACCCCGGGTTCTGCCTCGCCTACCTCGCGCACAGCATGCTGTTCGTCAACAACTTCTTCTACGCGTCGGACGATGAGCAGAAGGCACGGTTCCTCGACAAGTCCATCAGCGGCGAGTGGGTCGGTGCGATGGGCATGACCGAGCCGGACCACGGGACCGACGTGCTCGGCATGACCACCACCGCGGTCCGGGACGGCAGCACGTACGTGCTGAACGGGACGAAGACCTACATCACCAACGGCCCAGAGGCGTCTGTCTTCCAGGTCTACGCGAAGACCGGCGGCAAGGTGAGCGCATTCGTGGTCGAGCGGGACGCGCCCGGCTTCAGTACGTCGCCCCACATCCACAAGATGGGGATGCGGGCCAGTTCGATGTCGGAGCTGATCATGGAGGACTGCCGCGTGCCCGCGGCGAACCTCCTCGGTGCAGAGGGCAGCGGCCTCACCCACATGATGCGCAACCTCGAGATCGAACGCCTCGCGCTGGCCGCCATGTCCTGCGGAATCGCAGTGCGCTGCGTCGAGACCATGGTCCAGTACGCGGCAGACCGGAAGGCCTTCGGTCAGCCCATCAACCGGTTTGGCCAGATCCAGCGCTACATCGCGGACTCGTACGCCATGACGGAAGCCGCTCGCTGCTTGACCTACAACGTCGCCCGTGCTGTCGGACCCGGCATCCGCAACCGGATCGGGACCGACGCAGCGAAGCTGTTCGCCGCTCCGGTGGGCAAACAGGTCGCGGACCACTGCATGCAGGTCCTGGGAGGCGCTGGCTACTGCACCGAATACCAGATCGAACGCCTCTTCCGGGACGCCAAGCTCCTGGAGATCGGCGGGGGCACCATCGAAAGCCACCAGAAGAATCTCACGAAGGAGCTCACGCGGACGATGGCCCGCTGAGGGCGGCCCGTGCGGCATCCGCCAGACCCACGAGGTCGGGGGTGGCAGCCACGGCATGCACCGCGAGGCCTGCGCTTCGGGTCTCGGCTTCGGTGTCCCGACCAATCACGGCGACCCGAACGGAGCGGCTGCCTCCAGCAGCCACGTACGCACGCGCTGCAGAGCCACTTGCGAAGCAGACGACCGCGGGCGGAACCATCCGTGCGAGCGTACCCGCCGCCCCCGGTGCGAAGGATGTCTCATAGACGACCCAACTGACCGGGCACAGACCGGCTCTCTGCAGAGCGGCCGCGACCGAGCGTGAGGTTCGCGCGCCGCGGACATGCCAGATCGACTGTCCGGCCGCCAGCTCCGACGCCCGCTCCACGGCTGCGGCGCCACCGCCTCCGGCCACCACGATGTCTGTCAGTCCACACGACCGGGCCGCCGCCGCCGTGGCTGGACCAACCGCCACCACCGTGGCGGCCGCGGCCGCCGCCCCGAGCCCCACCGCAAGGGACGCCGCAGCCGGCGACGTGAGCAGGACGACACCCGGCGCACCCGTCGGTGGCGGCGCCTGTGTCGCCTGTCGACAGATGAGCGGGACGTGCACGGGGACCAGGCCGCGCTCGCTGAGGAGCCTGCGCAGCGGCTCGGCCTGCTCCCGGGTGTGCAGCGCTCGGTTGTCCACGGCATCAGTGTATCTCCTCCATGCCGGCTCGCGGTTGACACAACGGCCGCGGCGCGCGACCGTGCGTGCTCAGGAGGCC
>JAYYRS010000009.1:0-6699 GCA_036126975.1 Myxococcota bacterium | reverse complement strand
ACGCTGTCGGAATCACCAAGGACTGGGAAGAGGCATACGACGTCGTCCAGGAAGTCTTCATCCGGGCCATGCGGGAGACCCGACTGTTCAACCCGGAGTTCCGCATCAAGGCGTGGCTGTTCCGCGTGACAAGCAACCTCTGCTTCAACCTGGTCCGCGACCGGAAGCGTCGTGGCGTGATTCTCGAGACCTTTCCACAGCCAGATCGGACGAAGCCCGACCAGATGGATGCGGTCTTCAAGGGAGAGCGTCGAGACGAGGTGCTCGACGCCATCGGAAAGATGACCCGAGACCACCAGGAGATCTTGCTGCTGCGCTACTACGACGACCTCTCCTACGCTGAGATCGCAGCTGTCCTCCAGGTCAAGCTGGGCACGGTGATGTCGAGACTCTCCCGGGCCCGGAGTCGGCTGATGGCCGTGATGGGCGCGGCCGGGCACATCCGGCAGTAGCCCTTCTGGCACCGTGCCGGTCGCGCCGTGGACCCATGCAACCGCCGCACGGGAGGATTCTCCGCTGTCCGCGTGTTGGAGTTGTCCGGTCCGCGCGGTCTGGCCTCCGCACCAACCGCCCAGCGCTGTGGTCCGATAGGCTTGGATCGCGGGCCCGGTGCATCCCCCCGCCCGCCGGTCCACCGGATGAGGTGCTGCAACATGGACTGTCACACCGTCCAGGACCTCTCAATCGCCTACCTTGAGGGTGAACTGTCCTTCCGCGAGACTGCCACGGTGCGTCTTCATCTGGCGCGCTGTCCGGCCTGCCGGCAACGCGTGCGGCTTCTCGGCCGCCAGGATGCCATCCTCTCCACGCTCTCCCCGCCGCCGGACCTCCGACTTCGACAGCCCGGGTTCTGGGACCGCATGGACCGAGCCCTCGCCACCGAAGCCGCGCGGAGCCCGATGACGGTCAATCCTACGGAATCGACCTGGCGGGAACCCCTCCGCGTTTCGCCGGTCGGTGCCCTGGCCTATGCAGCGGCCCTGGTCCTGGCTGTCGCCTGGGGATGGCTGCAGCATCAGCAGGCGGCCGATGCGACCGCGGAGGCGGACACACTCCACGCCGAGCTCGAACAGGAACGTCGTCTCGCCGCCCAACCGCCAGAGCCTGTCCACGTGGAGCCCTATCGACCGGTCTCGCATACACCGCGTCGCGGCACGTTCTGATGCGACAGAGCCTGGGCGGAGCTGTCCGATGATGATGGGCATCGGAACCCTGTGCCTCGCGCTGGCTGGAGGGCCGGCCCGGGCCTCCGGCCAGGAGGCCATTCACGAGGCCCTCGACATCATCGAGCAACGCTATGGAGATCGGGTGGATGCCGACGCCCTCTGGCAGGCGGCGACGGCCGGTGTCGCCGCGGGACTCGACATCCAGCTCGGTCTCACCGGCAGTGCCATCCTCGATGCGTCCCAGTACGCCGATTCGCAGCGCTGGGCCGAGGGACACAGGCAAGGAATCGGGGTGGAGTTCAGCATCGCCGCCGGTCAGGGACTTCTGATCACGGACGTGTTCGAGGGAGGACCCGCAGATGCGGTTGGAGTCCGACCGCGAGATCTCGTGGTCGGAATGGACGGGCACCCGTTCATCGGGCAACCCGCGCCCGTGATCCATGCGGTCGTCGCCCAGGCCAGCGGACCGCAGGTGATTCTCGAGGTGCACCGTGAGGGAGACCGCATCCGACGATTGGAGGTCGACCGCGGCCCCTACGACATCTCCGCAGTCCGTTCGCAGCCCGTAAGTTCCGGGGTACTCCTGGTGCGGATCCCCTTCTTCGGCAGCGGTACGGCACGGAGCCTTGCCGAAGCACTCGCGACGCTCCCAGACGACGGGAGCGCAGTGGTTCTCGATCTTCGGGAGAACGTCGGTGGGCAGGTACATGAGGCCGTCGCGGCAGCGGATCTGTTCCTGCCCGAGGGCGCTGTCATTCTCCAGCTCGAAGGCCCGGGAGGACAGCGGACGCTGAAGACAGCGAGCGGACGTCGGTCCTTCAACGGGTCCGTGGTCGCCCTGATGAACCAGGGCACCCGCGGCGCCGCGGAGGCGTTTCTCGCATCGCTCCATGGACACGGCGTCGGCAAGCTGGTGGGCACGCGGACGGCTGGGGAGGCTGCAGTGCCGTCCTACCATCCCATTGGAACCAACCTCATGCTGCGAATTCCCGAGTACACGATGCTGGACCCCGTGGGGGTTTCCTGGCGCGGACGAGGCATCGACCCCGACATCGTGGTGGAACCGGTTCGCTCGAAGCTCCCATCTGCCCCGGGGTCGATGCCGCCCGACCTTCAGCGCGATGCTGCCGTGCAGCTCATTGCACCCGCAGGCTTGGATTGAGGCGCGGCTCCTGCCGCCGCACCCGTCGATCAGCGCAGGCTTCGCGAGCCGGATCAACGCCCCTCTCGCCTGACGTACCGTGGTTCGAGCGGTGGTAGTGTGCCGTTCCGGACAGCAGGGGCCTCATTGGAACCGTGCCAGCCACAGCATCGCTCCCGCCCCGCAGAGCTTCTCCGCGAGAGCATCCTGCGGGGCCTCACCGGCACGTTGACGGCAGGGGCTGCGGGTGAATCGGGGCATGCGATCCACCTGATGCACGGGGAGATCGTCGGTGCCGATGCACCAGAAGACGCCATCGCCCTGGTTCAGCGGCTCACGGCTCGAGGGGTCATCACCCGGCACCAGGGTGGGGCCCTGATGCGAAGCATCGAGCGCACGGGGCGAGTAGACCCGAATCTCCTCGAGAAGCTCCCGCTCTCCGTGCATGCATCGTTCCGCGCGGGCCGGTTCCGGCAGAACGTGCTGGATTTCATCCGCAGCGACCAGCCAGTCCGATTCGAGCGCGCGCGGGACATGTTCCGCCACCACGCGGAGGTCCACCACGACTCCAGCGAGCTCTTGGACGAGCTCGCCGCGCTCGAAGAACGGATCACCGGATTGCATTCGCAGCTGCAGGGCGGACACCGGCTTCATCGAGGGGCTGCCACACCACAGACAGCAGACCAGGCCAGCCTGCTCGAAAACCTGGGCTCCGAGACCTCGCTTCTGGAACTCGTGATGCGCTCGCCTGTCGAGGAGGGACACACGCTCGCGCTCGTCCGGGAGATGCTCGAGGTTGGATGCCTTGCTTCGGAACCAGCCCTCCAGCTGACCAACCATCCGCCCGTCGGAGAGTCCTTCTCCAACGCTCCTCCAGTCCAGGCCCTTCGACAAGAGCCGGGGTCCCGCCCGTCCCCGCACGATGCCATCCTCGGACCCATCGTGGAGCCCCATCGTTCCGCAAAGGGGTTCGCCGAAGGCGTCCGCTTCGATTCCACTCTGGCAACAGCAGAGGACTGGGGCGACGGGGTTCCAGCAGACTACGGTGGACTCGGCGCGGTACATGACCTCATCGAAGAGCAGGACATCTTCGACGCTGACCTGTTCGAGGACCTGACCACCCCTTCAGCCGACGAGCCGGAGGAACCGAACAACCTGCCGAGACCGCAGGCCGATGAATCCGGGCCGGTCGCGAGCGGGACCGAAGCGCCAGCGGTCGTTGAATCTGGTGACGAGGAGTTCGACGCGCCCGTGGTCCTGCAGGCCGAGGTCGAGGAGACCGAAGCGCCAGAGATCCTGCAGGTCGAGGTCGAGGAGACCGAAGCGCCAGCGATCCTGCAGGTCGAGGTCGAGGGCGAGGGCGAGGAGGCCGAGGCCGAGGCGATCGAAACGCCGGAGGTCCGGCAGACCGAGGTCGAGGGGACCGAAACGCCGGAGTTCCTGCAGACCGAGGACGAGGAGGCCAAGGCCGAGGCCGAGGCGATCGAAACGCCGGAGGTCCTGCAGGCTGAGGTCGAGGAAACCGAAGCGCCAGAGGTCCTGCAGGCCGAGGTCGAGGAGACCGGAACGCCGGAGGTCCTGCGGGCCGAGGTCGAGGAGATCGAGGAGGCCGAAGCACCAGAGGTCCTGCAGGCCGAGGTCGAGGAGACCGGAACGCCGGAGGTCCTGCGGGCCGAGGTCGAGGAGATCGAGGAGGCCGAAGCACCAGAGGTCCTGCAGGTCGAGGTCGAGGAGGTCGAAACGCCGGTGGTCCTGCGGGCTGAGGGAGAGGGGACCGAAGCGCCAGAGGTCCTGCAGGCCGAGGTCGAGGAGGTCGAGGTCGAGGAGGCCGAAACGCCGGAGGTCCTGCAGGCCGAGGGAGAGGAGACCGAAGCGCCAGCGGTCGTTGAAGCCGGGATCGAGGCGGCCGAGGTCGAGGAGACCGAAGAGCAGGGGGACGAGGAGGCCGAGGCCGAGGCCGGCGAGGCACCAGAAACTGCGCCACCGGCAGCCGTTGCACAACGAGCCGATGCCTCGGGTTCCGACATCGATGTCCGAGATCCGGTCCCGAACCCCGTGGCGCAGGAGAGCATGGTCGCGCTCGTCGCCGCAGAAGTCATGGTCGAGGAGGTGTCCGTCGATGACCTCCCTGGACCCGCAGCAATCGAGCCCGACGCGACCTCGCCACCGGCAGCCAGCGCCGACACGCGCACGCCCCACGGCCACCTCCAACGCACCGCGCCCGGGTTCCGGATGCTGGCCGAGTCGGACGATGAAGACGACCACTTCGAGGACGAAAACACCGACGAGGTACTCCGATCGGACCTCGCGCCTCGCAGGGGCATGTCATCACCACCGCACTCTCCGGGCCCCACAGAATCGAGAGATGGGAGCCTTCGCCCTTCGGCCCGCCCAGGGGCAAGCGCGGCCGGATCCGGGCCCGATGGAAAGCGGGTTCAGGCGACCCACGCAATCACGGAACCCGTCGCCGAGATGCCGTCCAACCCCGCAAGGCCCACACAGGACGCCACCCTCCCCTCGGCAGAGTTCACCGCGGCGCTCCGCCGCGCGGAGGAGGCTGCCACCCGCCGCGAGGCTGCTCGCGTGGTGGCCGAGTATGACGATGATGAGCTCCGGGTGTCGCACCCGCCGCGCAACGAATCCTTCGACTTCGACGAGAGAGGCGAGCAAGAAGACGGGGCGATGGTCCAGGAGCAGGAGCGTCTCCGCGGCATCGGACCGGAACAGCCCCCATCTTCGGCGCCACTCCTTGATGTCGGCGACCCGGTAAACGCGGACCCGGCTGGCGACACCGACCGACCCGCGCGCACAGTCGACAATTCCCGCCCGGAGCCAGGGGCGGTGGCGGACACACGCGCCGAGCCGGTCGACGCGAGTTTCTCCGCGCCCCGGCTCGCGCTTGCAGACGTCGATCGCAAGCTTCGGGTCGCCGGCGACGTCCTGTCCCATCTCTCCCATGCCCTGGACACACATCTTGGCCCGGGCGCGGGACAGGCCAGCGTACAGCTCCTGCTCGATGGCGCGCCGAGCACCTTTGCGGTCGTCTTCCAGGGACTGGAGGCCGCGCGCGACGGAACCTTCGACGTCGGTTCCGCTGCGCAGAACATCCAGCGTCGGCCCAAGGGGGAACACCGGCGGCTGGTCGACAACGGTACGCTGGACCTCATCGAGCGGGGGCTCTCCTACGCCGTCGCCGAGCTGGATGATGATTCGATGGATGCGCTCCTCGCCAAGATCGCTGGTTACCAGCAGCGCCTGCGCACCTGAGCGACGACGGATGACGCTGTCGCTGCTTCCATGCCTGCTCGCGGTGCTGCTCGCCACGGACACCCACGCCATGGGCCCCGCCGGATCGCCAGCGGCACCCGCAGGCCCTGGGCAGGGAATGGACGAGAGCGTGATCCCTGCGGAGATCATCGAGATCACACGGGCGGTACGGGATCGTCCGATTGGTGAGCGCATGGCCGCCATCTCGGAGCCCCTGCTCGGTACTCCGTACCTGAACGACGCTGCAGGAGAGGGGTTCGGCACGGACCCGGATCCGCCGGTGCGCTACGACGCATTCGACTGCCTGACGTTCGTGGAAGAAGTCCTGTCCCTGGCGCTTGCGCCCGACCCGCTCAGCGCATCCGCGGTCCGGCGGCAGCTCCGCTACGCGCAGGGTGGACCGGTCACCTACGAGAACCGGAACCACTTCATGCTGCAGGAGTGGGTGCCACGAAACATCGAGAACGGTCTTCTCGAAGACATCACCGCCCAGCTCGGGGAGACCCACCTCATCGAGAAGACCGTCACGTCCCGGACCTGGTCCCAATGGAGGAAGCGTGCGAGCTTCCGGCTCCCTGACGAACGACTGCCAACCGGCACCTACCGGCTCCAGGTGATGCGACTGGGCGCCGCCGCGGAGGTCGTCGATCAGATCCCTGACGGCGCGCTCATCCTTACAGTCCGCGAGAGCCGCGACCACGTACCGATCGTGGTGACGCATATCGGATTCAAGGTCCCCGCTGGGGACATTCCGCTCATGCGGCACGCCACGCGCATGGGGAGCGAGCCGCGCGTCCGAAACGACAAGCTCGGCTGGTACCTCGAGCACGTTCGCTGGTACCAGCGGTGGCCTGTGGACGGCATCACCGTGCTGATGCCGCAGGAGGCCGGTCCCCGGCGCACCACGGAGTCCACCGGTTCCCGGTGATGCGCGCGGCATGGTGGGCAGCTACCACTCGCTCCGCCAAGGGTCGCCAGGCTGGAGGAACACCACGTCCACCCGGTCGACGTGACTGGTCACGCGGAAGCTTCCCCGGGGGAGGTGGGAGGCAAGCGCGCCCTGGACCTCAGTATGACGGGGACCGGTCGACGGCGGACAGTCGCGGAAGATGACGCCGAGACGAG
>JAYYRS010000008.1:0-3314 GCA_036126975.1 Myxococcota bacterium | reverse complement strand
GGCCAACGGGTTCGGAGGCGTGGAGCACGTGGAGGAGGTGGTTTGCGGAGCTGAAGCGCTCCGCGGGATCCTTCTGCAGGAGCCGGACACACACATCGTTGGCATCGGCCGAGATGGTGGGGACGACCTCTCGTGGCGGACGGACGGGTCGATGCAGGTGTTTGTCCATGTAGCCAGCAAGCGTACGGGCGTTGAACGGCCGCCGACCCGTGAGCATCAGGTAGTAGACGGCGCCCAGGCTGTAGAGGTCCGCACGGAAGTCGACCGCCCCACCGCTGATCTGCTCTGGCGCGATGTACGCAACCGTCCCGACGACCTCGCCCACGCTCGTCAGATCCCCGCCCGGCTCCTTCACGACACCGAAGTCCATCAGCTTTGCGGTGCCATCTGGCAGCATCATGATGTTGGCTGGCGTCACGTCGCGATGGACGAGCCCTCGTCCATGGATGTACGCGAGTGCACGCGCGAGCTGGACAAGCACGTCCTGCGCCCGGGCGTGCCGCTCGACCGGTGGCAGCTCGCGCCACTCCTCCACGATTTCCCGGAGTTCCCTTCCCTCCAGGAGTTCCATGACGAACCATGGACGGTCCCCATCCACACCTGACTCGAAGACGCGCAAGACGCCGGGGTGGTCGAGGCGGGAGAGTGCGCGGAACTCCCGGCGGAAGCGGTGCGCGACCTCTTCCTGCTGCGCCGTGGGGAGCATGACCTTCAGCGCGCGACGCGGCCCGCCCGACTCGGCTTCCACCTCCAGTACGACGGCCATGCCGCCACGGCCCAACTCCCGCAGGACGCGGTACCGACCAATGGTATCTCCGGGTTGGGGCAGGCTTCGCATGTGCACCGGGGAAGGTGGACGAGACGATACCGGACGCACCGCTTCCTTGAACCGTCTTATAGTTCCGGCCCAACCCAGCGGAGCATCATGCGACTCGAGGCTGCAGCGCGCACCGACCCCGGACCCGTCCGTGAGAACAACGAGGACAACTTCCTCGTCGACGTCGACGCGGGATTGTTCGTGGTCGCAGACGGCATGGGCGGGCACGCGGCGGGGGAGGTCGCGAGCGAGATCGCAGTCGAGGCGGTGGCAGAGGTATTGCTGGAAGCCGAAGATCCGGACGAGACCCGGCTGGCGCGCGCCACCCCCGATCCGCAGGACGCCATCCGGGAGCGCCTCCGCTACGCGATGAACCAGGCCAGCCTGCGCATTCGTCGGGCCGCACTTGATGACCCTGCCCAGGCGGGGATGGGCACCACCCTGTGTGTGCTGCTGATCGAGGATGGAGTGGCGCACCTTGGCCACGTCGGCGACAGTCGGATCTACCTGTTCCGAGACGACGGACTCGAGCGGCTGACGCGGGACCACACCGTGGTCCAGCAGGAGATCGATGCGGGTCGACTCACACCGGAGCTCGCGCGCATCGTGCCCCACAAGAACATCCTCACGCAGTCCGTCGGCTACCACGGTCCCGTCGAGCCGGACACGGCGACCCGTCCCGTACGACCGGGCGACCTCTTCGTCGTCTGCAGTGATGGTCTGACCGACCCGCTCGACGACGACGCCCTTGCAGAGATCATCCGCAGGACGGCGCCCGAGGACCTCGCGGAGGAGCTCGTCCAGCAGGCTCTCGACAACGGGACCGAGGACAACGTCACGGTCGTGGTCGCAGCGGTCCACCCCGGCTGATCCCTCAGGACCGCCGGCCTATCGGCGAGGCTTGCGCCGGAGCACGCCGAGCAGCGCATCACGGCGATGCCGCTCGAGCCGCTTGTGAAGGTCGCCAGCCGTGATGCCCATGAACCGCGCCCGAACCCGCACCGGTACGGCATCCGCACGCCCGAAGACGAGCTGCCCGTTCTCCAGCGCGATGACGGGCATGCCGCGCCAGGGAAGGAAGGTCTGGCTTCCGCCCGGGTCCGCCACCACGAGGCCATCAGAACGAACCAGCAGGTAGGCGTCTTCCCGCGCCAGCATGCGCATGATGCCGAAGATGCCTCCGGTCGCGCCCAGGATGGTGCAGATGGCGCCCACCACCCCGGCCACCCACTGGACCCATTCCGGAACTCGTCCCGTGCCATCCCATGACAAGGCGATTCCGGTCACACCAACGCCCAGGAGGCCCGTGGCGATCAGCCACGCCAGCAGGAGCCGTCCCCACACCGGAGGGCGGAACCACTCAATGACGTCACCGGGCGGACGGCCTGTCATGCATCCTCCCTACCCCAGCCATCCGCACCCGGATGCGCCGGCGCCCGGGGACGCATTCTGCGATCGCTTCACTCGATGATCGTCGACACATCGCCGGCGAGGGACTCCGTCGCGGTGCGGAGCAGCTTGACCCGTCCCCGCGTGTAGGGCGTACTCGCCCAGTAGTCGCCCTCGGCGCCATCCTTCTCGACCGTCAGCAGCAGCGCTGTGTCGGACGGCGTCTCGAGGCGCAGCGTGAACGCCACCTCCAGCCCCTCGGGCAGGGCCTCCGGGTCCGCATAGCGGGTGCCCCGCATCTTCAAGGCCTTGTCCATCCAGGTGTCGAGCTGTGCGTTCTTGTCGGCATCCTCCGGAGCGTCTGCAGCGACCCAGTAGGCCTTCGTCTCATCGTCCGCGTTCCGCTGCACGAAGTCAGCAGAGACGCCAGCGGCATCAGCAATGCTGACCCGGGCGTTGTCCTTCCGGTCCACATCCCACAGCTCCCGGTCCGGGAGCCGGGTCCGGGCGTACTTGAGCGGCCGCAGGACTTCGTCATCGACAAGGAAGATCTCGCCGGAACCCGTCTCCCGCACGTAGCGGTCCCGCGTCCCATAGACCTCTCCGCCAAGCTCGAGCAGGGTGGTCCGGCCCTTGCGTGTGATCTCGAGCGTATCGGATGGCTCGATCAGCCCGATGCTCTCGAGCTTGTCCTGGTCGACCGCATCCAGCTTCCGGATGGCGAGCATCGGGGAGAGGCTCTCCAGCAGCTCACCACCTGCCTTGCCTGCCTTGAAGACCTGGTGTTCTTCCCGGTAGGACTTCGGTGTGTCCTCCTCGGACGGCTCGGCGTCCCCATCGGGCTCCGGTGCGGGCTCCAGGTCGGGCTCCATGGGCGTGATCGGCTTCTCCTCCACCCATTTGGTGTAGGAGACCCACAGATAGCTCCCATAGTCGTCCGACCGCCGCTCGATGACGGCCTTGTCCTTGTCCTTGGCATGCCAGACGATCTTCTCGAGGCCATCCTCCTCCCCTTGCAGAAGCACGACCTGTCCATCCAGCTCGACGTCCGGCTCGGACGTCCACCGGAACCAGCTCGCGCCCATCAACCCCAGCAGGAGGGCGCCAT
>JAYYRS010000007.1:0-12793 GCA_036126975.1 Myxococcota bacterium | reverse complement strand
GAATCGTGGTGACACGGAGCCCCACCTCCGCGCGGCCGGTCTGGCCGGTGTCGTGCAGATCGAGTGTCTTGGGGTCTCGAGCGGCCGCTGGCGGCCCCGTCTCGAGGCGGCGTCGGCCCGCCGCGGAAGTCGCCAGGTGGCCATCCGCCCGACCGCGCACAGTCCCGTATCCTGCGCACCCGACCTCCTCCTCGAAGCGCTGGCCGGCAACCCGACCGGACCTGCTCCGACCATCCACTGCGACGAGGACGCCGCCGACGGACTTCTCCTCCGCGAGCGGGCCGGACCATGGGCGCCCTTCCACGATCGGATTGGTCATGACTGGCGAGGGGGACTGGGCCACGGCCGGAGCGGGGTGGCGGTCCTGGACGACCTCGGGCTGCTGCGGCCGGCACTGGGCCTCGTCCATCTCGTCCATGCAGATGGTCGCGACCTCGACCGGGTGGCCCGCTCCGGCGCGACCGCCATCCTCTGCCCGCGCTCGAACCAGCACATCGGTGGACGGCTTCCCGATGTTGCCGGCATGGTCGCGCGGGGGATCCCGCTGGCGATCGGGACGGACTCATTGGCGAGTTCGCCTGATCTCGACATCGTCGCGGAGGCAGCCACCCTGCGCGCAGCGTTCCCGGACCTCCCGTGCGAGACATGGCTGTCCGCACTCACGACCGGCGGAGCTGCGCTGCTCGGAGCCACCGGCGCCGGCGCCCTCCGGCCCGGCACCCATCCCGGACTGCTCCACGTCGGGATTCCACCGGTGAACGATCCGCTCGGCGTGCTGCTCGACGGCACCCGATGGCCCAGGAGCTTTCTCGCATGAACGGTGCAATCGCAAACGTCGCGGCCTTCGGTCGCGCGATCAAGATCTCGCACACGATCTTCGCTCTGCCCTTCGCCCTCGCTGCGGCGTGGCTGGTCTGGCAGGAGCAGGCAGTGGCCTGGCACCAGTGGGTCTGGATTGTCGTCGCCATGGTTGGAGCGCGCTCGAGCGCGATGGGATTCAACCGGCTCGTGGACCGCCGCATCGACGCCAGCAATCCCCGGACCCAGGACCGCGAGCTTCCCAGCGGCCGTCTGACTCCGAGATGGGGATGGGTCCTGACGCTCGGCAGCGCCGGCATGCTGGTTCTCTCCGCCGGCATGCTGCATCCCCTCGCCCTCGCCCTCTCGCCCGTCGTGATTGGTGTCCTGTGGGGCTACTCCCTCACGAAACGCTTCACGGCGCTGTGTCATCTCTGGCTCGGGATGGCACTGGGACTCGCCCCCCTCTGCGTCTGGGTCGCGCTCACGGGCGGCATCGCATGGGCACCCGCGCTGATGGCCGGTGCCATCACCACGTGGGTGGGCGGATTCGACATCCTCTACAGCCTCCAGGACCGGGGCTATGACGCGAAGGTCGGGCTGCATTCTGTACCAGCCGCCCTCGGCGAGCGGGGCGCGCTCGTGGTGTCCGCGCTCCTTCATGTCGCGACGCTCGGGTTCCTGGCCGCCCTTCCGGTCGCTGTCGACCTGGGATGGCCCTACTGGATCGGCGTTGTGCTGATCGGCGGGATCCTGTGCTGGGAGCACACGCTGGTGCGGCCCGGCGACCTCAGCAAGATGGGGAAGGCGTTCTTCCAGGCCAACTCCTATGTGAGCGTCGTCTTCCTCGCAGCGGTTGTCGCAGCGACGGTCGGCTGAGTTCCCGCCAGCCGTCCGCGCCCCGACCTCCTCCGCATCCTTGACGGACGCGGTCCCCTTTAATAGATATCATCCGTTATCTAACGGTTGATATTTTTTGCCGCCTCGGACCCGCTTCACACCCCAACGAATTCTCGATGCTGCCCTCCGGCTGACCCGTCGGGCGGGGCTGCGCGCGGTCACTGCGCGCCAGATCGCAGCCGAGCTGGGCTGCTCGACCGGCCCTGTGTTCACACACTTCTCCACGATGGAAGAACTCCACGAGCGTCTGATCGAACGCGTGATCAGCCTGTTCGTGGCCGCCACCGAGGCCCCGGCGCATCCCGACCCGTTGATGGCAGCCGGCCTCGGCATGCTCCGTTTCGCGGCCGACGAGCCGTGGCTCTACGAGTCCCTCTTCCTCACGCGGCACCCGTGGCATCACAAATGGGGTCCCGTTCGGCGGCAACTCGCCACGCGCATGGCCGCCCACCCACGCTACGCCGCCCTCACCGATCGCGCCCGCTTCGGGCTCGTCGGGCGGTCGAGCATCGTCGTGCACGGGCTCGGCGTCGAGATCTGGGCAGGCCGCCTGCAGGACGCCCGGGAGGCGACCCTGCTCATCCTCCTCGACCAGCTCGCAGGACCGCTCGTCGATGCCGCAATCGGCAACGGCTGGACGAACGACATCCACCCGCCCCCCACCGGATTCCCGGGCCCCACGGCCCGGCAGGAGCAACCATGAGCGTTCCCGAGCACGGCGGCAACATTGTCGGCAAGGTCCTGGCACGGCACGGCGTGCGGTGCGTGTATACCCTCTGTGGAGGCCACATCTCTCCAATCCTGCTCGGCGCGCAGGAGCACGGACTGCGCATCGTCGATGTCCGTGACGAGCGGTCGGCCGCATTCGCCGCCGACGCTGCGTCACGCATGACCGGGGTCCCCGGCGTGGTCGCCGTGACGGCCGGTCCCGGGGTCACGAACACCATGACGGCCATCAAGAACGCACAGATGGCGCAGCAGCCCGTGGTCGTGCTTGGTGGCGCCACCGCGACCATCCTCCGAGGGCGCGGGTCGCTCCAGGACATCGACCAGATGAGCCTGATGAAGCCCGTGACGAAGTGGTGTGGTCGGTGCACCAAGGTTGGGGAGCTCGAGCCATTTCTCGAGAAGGCCTTCGAGATTGCGCAAGCGGGGGTTCCGGGCCCCGTCTTTCTCGAGATCCCGGTGGATCTCCTCTACCCACGAGAGACCGTCGCCGAGTGGTACACCAAGGAATCCGGCGTCGACGCGATGACTGGCGCAGTCGGGAAGGCGGCACAGCTGGGCATGAAGGCCTATCTGAAGAGACAGTTCGACATGCCACACATTCCCATCCCGCAGGCACCCAGCATCGATCTTCCCCGCGGACCGGGCACCAGGACCCAGCTCCGAAGAGCCGTCGACGCGGTGCAGGACGCTGAGCGGCCGGTGCTCGTCATCGGCAATCAGGCGATGGTGAACCTCACGCCGGCAGACGCAGGGGAGCTCGCCACGGCTGTCCAGAGGCTGGGCCTGCCCACCTTCCTCGGGGGCTCATCCCGGGGCCTGCTTGGACGACACAGCGACATCCAGTTCCGCCACAAGCGGACCGCCGCGCTCCAGGAAGCCGACGTGGTCCTGGTGGCCGGGTTCCCATTCGACTTTCGCATGGGCTACGGCCAGAAGATCAACAAGTCCGCCACGCTCATCAGCATCAATCTGGACCCGGTCGCCCTCCGCAAGAATCGCCGACCCACGCATGCCATCCAGATGCATCCGGGCCGCTTCCTCATGCAGCTCGCGCGGGCCGTCGGAACGCGTCGGTCCCTGGGCCCGTGGTTCGAGACCCTCCGCGCCCGCGAAGGCGCACGAGATGCGGAGATCGCCGCACGCGCTTCCGATGCGGGCCCACGGGTCGACCCGGTACACCTGTTCCAGCGTATCGAGGAAAAGATCGACGAGAACAGCATCTTGATCGTCGACGGCGGGGACTTCGTCGCGACGGGCGCCTACATCGTCCGCCCGCGTCGCCCGTTGTCATGGCTCGACCCCGGCGTTTTCGGCACGCTGGGCGTCGGTGGCGGATTCGCCGTGGGCGCGGCCACCGTTCGCACGGACGCAGAGGTCTGGCTCTTCTATGGAGATGGCTCGAGTGCGTACTCGCTCGCCGAGTTCGACACGTACATCCGGCTGGGCCTCGCCCCGATCGCGGTGATCGGCACGGACGCGTCCTGGCAGCAGATTGCCCGAGATCAGGTCGTCATTCTCGGCAGTGATGTCGGGACGGTGCTCCGACACACCGACTACCACATGGTTGCAGAAGGGTACGGCGGCAAGGGGATCCTCCTCACGGACCCATCCGAGATCGATGCCGTCCTGGACGAGGCCAAGCGACTCGCCGCGGCCGGCACCCCCGTGTGCATCAACGTCCATCTCGCTGACAGCGACTTCCGCAAGGGGTCCATCTCGATCTGAGCCGGAGGAAGACCCCGGGACCCGCGGGCCTTCTCAGCGCCTGGCGTCCGCAGCACGCCGGCGCGGGGGTTGCAGGCCTTCGGGGACGCAGCGCTGCAGTATCGGCTGGAGCTGTGAGAGCCGAAGCGGCTTGCGGAGGATCTCCGTCGCGCCCAGCTCCTCGAGCCGCTGCCGAAACGGCTCGGGGTCATGGGCCGTCACCACCACGATGCCCACCTCGGCGAAATCGGGCTCGGCACGGATGCGTCGACAGACATCGAAACCGTCCATCCCCGGCATCACCAGATCCAGGATGATGAGGTCGGGCCGAAACGTGAAGAGCAAGGCCCCCGCGCCAAAGCCGTCATGGGCCGACTCGACCTGCAGCGCCGGGTATTCCATCTGGAGAAGCCGCCGCAGGTGCTTCACGTGCGGCCGGTCATCGTCAATGACCGCCACACGGTCGCGACGCTGCTGCAGTCCCGCCGGGACGGCCATTCCGCGAGAGCGCATGAAGTCGAGGAGGTCGTCCCGCCGGATGCGGCGCCTCCCGCCTCCCGTCTGGTACCCAGGAAGAACGCCCGCATCGACCCAGCGAAGCACGGTCCGCGGCGCAACGCCACACATCCTGGCGACATCATGGGTTGACAGGTCCGTCATGGCAGGTCCAGCACCGCGTCCAGAGGAGGGGGACCGCCACTGTAGCGGCCGCTGGCACCCATCACCACCGCGCGTGGTGCGTCTCCACGGCCCCGCGCCTTTCCATGAACGCGGGTCGTCGGGCGATTCCGGACTCCGGGGCATGGCCGGGTCTCGACGCCGCGGTCCACGACATATGCGGACCGCCCGGTGATAGGGTCGACGCATGCAGCCCCTCAAGACGCTCCTGCAGATGAGCCTCCTCAACGCCCTCTTCGCCTGCGGCGAAGAGGCTCCTGAGCCCGCGAAGCCCGATGCTCCGGCGTCCACCGACGAGACCGCCAAGGCACCCGAAGGTCCGACCCAGGAGTTCGATCCCGACGCGCGCACCGGTGAGGTCGGACCGGACTGCGACTCCAAGCTGACCGGAAAGTCCTGCGGGCACATCGAAGGGCCTCTCCGCAGGGCCCGCAGCATGTTCTTCGGACTCACCGCGAGCGGCAAGGACCTGCGATTCCGGGATGGACGCAGTCTCACCGGCTACACGCGCCGGCCCGGCTCGCCGCAGTCCTACAAGGTCGGAGAGGCGGTATTCGACAACGCGGAATTCTTCTTCGATCGCCACCGCCTGCGACTGCATCGCCTGACCCGGATCGGCATGTCACCGTCCGAGTGCGCGATGGCGACGCCGGTCCTCACGGATGAGTTCGGGACGCCGCTGGTCGACAAGCGTGGAGAGATGATGTGGCGCCTCGACTGGATCGAGGTCCGCTGGCTCGACACCGCCATCAATGGCTCGAACCCGACCGCTTCGCGGTGCCAGGTCGAGTACCGCGACCGCGCGTGGTTCATGGCTCGTTGACCCGCGGCGCGATCGCTACAGCCCGATGACCTCCCACTCCAGGTCGGGGGGCACGATCCGAACGCCGGACCCGCGCACCCATACCCGACCTCCGCGCGGCAGCATGCGCAGCGGAGCGAGGTCGAAGATTCCCGTGCATCCTGAGATCACCAGGGACCGCAGCGAGCGGAGGGCCGTCAGGGGCGCGAGGTCTTCGACGCTCGTGCAGCCATGCAACACCAGCGCCTGGAGCTGGGTGAGCCGCGTCAACGGCGACAGGTCACGCAGCGCGGTGCAGCCCCCGAGGTCCAGCCACCGCAGCCCCGCAATGGCGCTCAGCGGGCCCACGTCGTCGATCCGTTCCAGGCCCCGGACGTCGGCCCACTGGAGTGCCTGGAGGTTCGCCAGGGGAGCGAGGTCCGCCACACCCTTGCAGCCCTGCAGGTCGAGCCGTGTGAGCTTCCGCAGGCCGGAGAGGGGTCCGAGGTCCGTGACGCGGGTGCAACCCGACAGGTCCAGGCTGCCGAGTTCCGTCAACTCCGCGACAGGGGAGAGGTCCGGCGTCCAGACGGGCACGCGCTCCCGCTCGCGCGCCCAGCGATGGACGGCCTCGTGCACGAGTCGTCCCGCCGCTCCCTGGACCCGAGCGGGCACGCCGGCGTCGCCATCCCGCAGCGCCAGTGCCAGCGGCCCCAGGTCATCAAGCTCTCCGAGCGTGCGGTCCTTGCGCCGACCCAGCACCTGCTTGTAGACCTTCTCGGCGAGCCCAGGTCGCTCGGCGAGGACCTCGAACACGTCGAGCAGGTCTTCGCGGGCGGCCGCCGTACGGCTCCATCCCTTGAGGGTCTGCAGGGCCTCGTCCGCATCTCCCTGGGTCTTCTCATGGAGATCACCGGCGAGGTGCACCGCCGCGAGGAACCGCTGGTGGTCGGCGCGCGCAAACGCCAGGCCACCCGCACGGGCGACCAGCACGCCGGGACGGACCGAAGCCCCCCCGACGAAGCGCAGGGCGGCCTCCTGATCGAGCGTACCGAACCCGGAATCCCGGACGGCGGACTCCAGGAGTTCGACGGCGTCGCCAAAGGGCACCACGGGCGTGGCCGCATTCGGCCGACTGCCATGGCCCCATGCCTCGCTCTGCTTGAAGACCTTGACCCGCGCGGCTTCTGCCGCCCGGGCCAACGCCTCTACCCACGCTCGCCGCGCCTCTGCGGGAACGGCTTCCGCACCCGGTGTCTCGTCGAGAACGGCGATCCAAGCGGCGACCAGCCAGTCGATCAGCGCACTGCGCTCGGTTGGGAGTCCACCCGCGACGGTGTCGACCAGACCGAGCAACGCCAGCATGCCCGGCCGCTCGGCAAGGCGACGCGCGGGACCGTCCGAGCGAATCGACCGCGCCAACGCGTCGGCACGGAGCACGCGCTCATCGTCGGGAACGCCCGACAGGGCGACCCATCGGTGGGCATAAGCGGCGACCTGCTGGTCATCGAAAGCCTGGAGTTCCCACGCCGGGACCCGCAGTCCGGTGCTGCCGCTCTTCAGACCCTCGAGCGGGGCCGGAATGTCCCGCTCCGCCATGCCTTCCACCCGCAGCGGTCGATCCTGCCAGCGGTCCTGGGTGCTGGCGAGAAGCCAGACGCAGCTGCTGTGCTGAAACATTCCGTCGAGGGCGGCCTCATAGACCGCCTCCAGCAGCCCCGGACCCGTCAGCAGGTCCAGGTCGTCCAGGATGAAGAGGACCTGGCCCCGGGAGAGCAGAGCGGGGAGGACCTCGTCCATGCCCGGATACCAGAACGGCAGGCGCCGAAGGGCTGCCATCAGGGCGTCAAGCGTCCGGGTCCGATCGTCGAGCGGCATGACCCGCAACGGGAACACGATGGGAACCATCCTCCCGATGCCGTCGATCACGCCATTGCGCCCGGGGTCGGTGAGCGCGTGGGCCACCCACCCCAGCAGCGTGCTCCGCCCCGCACCGGGCTCTCCCAGCACGGCGACCTGCCGCTGCTCCGCGAGCACCGCCAGGAGCTCCTTGGGGTCCGCGCCGGGCTTTCCGGCGGGGCGGAGCCGAGGCTGGACGTAGAGGTCGAGCAGTGGAACACCAGGGGCGACCCCACCGTCCGCCGGGGTCGGCAGCGGCAGGAACCCATAGGCCTGCCGCAACCACGCCAGATAGCGGATCAGGCAACCGTGGTCCCAGGGATTGACGAACGCAGCGGTGTCCGGCGCACGAGGGCCGGCAGGTTTGGCGGGTCGGCCACGGGGCGGACGGCGCATGGGGCTCCAGGGCTGACTCCAGCGTAGCGCGGAGGGACGCCATCGACTCCCCTCAACATCACGGTCGCGGCACTCGGGCCCAGGCCGTGTCCATGAGGCTGCCGAGGTAGAGCCAACCGTCGGCCTCCCGCACATTCGTTACCGCATGGATTCCTGCCCCCTCCGGGTCCACCCGATCAACGACGACTCCGCCGTCTCCATCGACGCCCATGACGCGGGCGGACCGACCCGGCGCGGGAAGCAACGTGGGCGGGAGCCGCCCGAAGGCCCGACGCAGCGACGGCCAACCGGCGAGTCCGTCGAGCAGCGAACTGCGGGGCGACACGATGGCGATCCAGAACATCCCGTCGCTCCCTGCGGAGATGCCATCCGGGACGCCCGGCAGGTCGTCGATCAGCACTTCATGCTTCCCGGCGCGCGCGCCGGTCAACCAGAGCTTCCGGACCCGGTACCGACTCGACTCCACCACGAGGACGAAGCGTCCGCTTGGATCGACAGCCACCCCGTTGGCGAAGTGGAGATCGCCGAGGACCTCGAGCGTCCGCCCCGTGGTCGGCAGCCAGGCACACAGCCGACCCGAGGGTCGGCTCTCGAGGAAGTCCATCTTCCAGAGCGGGAATCGCCAGCGCGTGCTCGCCTCGCTGAACCAGATGGTGCCGTCGGGACCGACCTCGAGATCATCGGCAAACGTGAGCGGGCTGTCGCCGCAGGTCTCGGTCAGCGTCTGGAGGGGCCCACCCTCTGGCCACCGCAGCAGCCCCCGGGTCGCATCCGCGATGAGCAGCCGCCCCGAATCGTCATAGACGAGCCCGAGTGGTCGCCCCCCCGTGTCGAAGAGGGTCTCCGGCGGTTCCGTCCCATCATCGAAACGGACGACGCGGCCATCCGCAAGCCCGGCGACCACACGCCCCTGCGGGTCCACGGCGACGTCTTCGGGTCCGTGTCCGTCCGGCAACGCGATGCGCTCCAGACCGGCGAAATCGCCCGTTGGCGGGTGGTGCCGACCCGCCGGAGGAGTCCACGCTACGGGCGCGAGCGGACCCGGTCCGTACATCGCCCACACGCAGGCTGCGAGTCCGAGAGCGATGAGGCCCAGGGCCACCCGTCCTCCGATCTCCGACGGCCTCAACGTTCATCCGATGTGCACATGGCGCGACCGTATCGCGCCCCCCGAACGCAGGCGCCCCCGGAACCAGCGGTCCGGGGACGCGGCGGCCGCGCCGTGCTCAGTCGCCGACCACGATGGGCATCCATCGTGCGCCGAACGTCGGGAGAGCGTCCTGGTCAGCGGGGTCGAACCCGGTCTCGGAACCGTAGTAGACGACGCTGTCGGCGCGGTTGGCCGTCGTGGGGTCGTAGAAGTTTGCGAAGATCACATCCTTCCATCCATCCCCGTCGACGTCCGCCACGGTGTGACGCCGGCTGCCAAGAGTGGGGAGCGCGTCCCGATCGGATGCGGAAACACCGCTGGCCGAACCGTAGTACACGTAGCTGTCCGTGGCCGTGTTGGTGCCCTTGTAGTTGGAGAAGACCAGGTCGTCATACCCGTCCTGGTCGAAATCCTCCGCGCTGACCCAGACCGTGAAGCTCGTATCGACGGTGGTGCTGTCCGTCTCGTCCCAACCGCTCGCGCTGCCCCAGAAGATGGTCGACCCGGTCGTACCGCCCGCCGCACCCGTCCATCCAGCGACCGCGATGTCCCGGAAGCCGTCTCCGTTGTAGTCGCCGACAGCCGTATCGAAGCCCCCCCAGGTCAGGAGCTCGCTGGCATCGGCGTCGTCGAACGTGCCCTCGTCCGACCAGAAGACCATCGTGAACGCTTCATCGTCATCGCTCGTGATTCCCGTGTTGACCTTGTTGTTCGCAATCAGCAGGTCGTCCCAGCCATCCGCGTCCAGGTCTTCGATGGCGACCCGACGGGCGCCGTGGGTGGACAGGTCGGTCACGCTGGCGTCCGAGAGACCGCCGGCGGCACCCCAGAAGATCGTGGACGTCGTCGCGTACCGGGTGGCCGGATCGGCGTCGTCCGCCGTGCTGCTGATCACGACGGCATCGTCGTATCCATCCCGGTTGATGTCACCGACGACGCAGTCGAAGGCTCCCACAGTGGACAGGGCCGTCGAGTCCACGAAGCCCGTGCTCGAACCGTAGTGGACGACCGAGTCGACGGCGAAGACCGGACCCGTAGTGGCGTAGGCCGGAAACAGCGCGTCGGGGAAGCCGTCCGCGTCGAAGTCCCCGGAGCAGACGGAGCGGGCGCCCGTGGTGTCGAGCGCGTCGCTGTCCGCCGCGTCGTGGCCCGCGCCAGAGCCCCAGAACACCATGCTGTCTGCGGTGTAGTCGGACGGCAGGAAGGTCGCGAGCACCACATCGAGGTAGCCGTCCTGGTCGTAGTCAGCCACATCCGCCGCAAAGGCGGCCGTGCCCGCCAGCGGGGTCCGGTCCACCCAGGTGAACCCGGCGTCGGAACCGTTGTAGATGTAGCTGTCGGTGCTGTAGGTCGAACCGTTCTCCCGCCAGTTGGCGAAGACGATGTCTGCATGGCCATCACAGTCGAGGTCGGTGCAGACGTCAAGCCCATCGCAGTCCTGGTCGACGCCGTCGTTGGGCGTCTCGGTCCAGTGCGAGCCCGGATAGGCCGTACCATCGTTGTCCACGCAGTCGGTGTTGTCTGCCACGAAGCCCGATGGCTGCGCACATGCGGGCGTCGGCAGGCCCGTCTCCCGACCGAACCCGTCCCCATCGACGTCCCGGTACCAGATGCTGGCATCGGCGCTTTCGTCATCAAATCCGTCGCCGTCGCAGTCATGGTCGACGCCATCGCACAGCTCGGGTGCGCCCGGATGGCTGTCGGCGGCCCCGTCGTCGCAGTCCGTGGCATCGAGGATGTGACCCGCCGGCTGGGCACACTGGGTCAGTGATGAACCCGCCGCGCCGAATCCATCCCCGTCCGCATCCGCGTACCAGACGGTCAGGGGGTTGCGCGCCGCATCCGAATCGTCGCAGTCGGACGCATCCCGGACGGTCCCGCTGGGCGCTTCGCACTGCTGCGTCACGACGCCGGGGTCGCCGTAGCCATCTCCATCGGAGTCCGCGTACCAGCTCGTCGATGGGTTGATGTCCGCGGCGGTGTCGTCGCAGTCACTGGCGCTCTCGCTCGTATCCGGAGGCGCCGTGCAGGAGGTGACGAAGCTGCTGGGCGTTCCGAAACCGTCTCCGTCGCGGTCGGCGTACCAGATGCTCTCCGGCGACGCTGCCGCGTCGGAATCATCACAGTCATCCGCGTTCGCCACGTGGCCAGCAGGGGTCTCGCACTGCTGTGTCGCGTTCGCCGCATCGCCGTAGCCGTCCCCATCCCCGTCCGCATACCAGGCGGTCTCCGGCGACAGGGACGCGTCGGTGTCATCGCAGTCACCGTCAACGCGGCTGCTGTCGGCGGGCGCTTCGCACTGCACCGATACCGACCCGGCGTCGCCGTAGCCGTCACCATCGAGGTCCGCGTAGTGAAGCGTCTCGGGAGACGTGGTGGCATCCGCGTCATCACAGTCATCGCCATTGTCCACAGCGCCCTCGGGCTGCAGGCACGCCGCGACGGTCGTGGACGCATCTCCATAGCCATCCCCGTCGGCATCGGCGTACCACACGGTCTCCGGGGACACGGCAGCGTCCCCGTCATCACAGTCATCTGCGTTGGCCACCGCGCCGTCGGGCTGTTCGCACGCCTCGACCGACACAGCCGGGTCCCCATGCCCGTCGCCATCGGCGTCCGCGAACCACCGCGTCGCATCGACCGCGTCGGTGTCGATCGTTCCGTCGCAGTCGTTGTCGACGCCGTCACAGACCTCGTCCGCGCCGGGATACACGCCCGCGTCGGCGTCATCGCAGTCCACATCGGCGTCGAACCCGTCTCCATCTGCATCCACGACCGGTGCAGGCGTGTCGGCGTCGCCGCTGTCGTCCATGTCGGACGCCTCGTCATCCGCTGCTGCCGCCTTCTGCGGGCCATCCGGCTCCTGCGCACAGCCGATGAGCGCGAGGGCAGCGAGGAAGGTGATCGGAGTGGTCGGGCGCATGGAACCTCCTGGACGATGGGGGCAGGCACACGGGTGCCGCCAGGGGCGCGGAGCCGCGCCTGGTGGGGTGCGAGACGATGCGGCGTGGAGCCGCCGCGGTTCAGCCGTGCTGACAGGCGAGCCATCGGCCACCGCTGCCAGACCTGAACAAAAAAAACCGCGCATGCGCGACTTCGTGTGCGCTGTCCGTGTTGACATCCTCCTGACCCTGCGATGTGATGCAGCCCCCGCCGCGCTTCCGCGGCCCGCCAATCAGGAGACCCCCATGACCCTTCGAACCGCACTGCTTGCGTCCGTGACGATGCTCGCTCTCGCCGGTTGCTCCGAGACCGACGACGGAGACAAGGCCGATGACACCGGCACCACCGACGGAGACACGGATGCCCCCGTCGACGAGGACGGCGACGGCTCTCCGGCAGGCGAGGACTGCGACGATTCGGACCCGGCCGTGTTCCCGGGTGCGGACGAGGTCTGCGATGGCGTCGACAACGACTGTGACGACCTCGTCGACGCCGAGGATGACTCGGTGACGGATCTCGGGACCTTCTACGCAGACGCAGACGGCGACAGCTACGGCGACCTCGAGTCCCCCGTTGAAGCCTGTGAGGCATCCGCCGGAGTGGTCGAAGACTCCAGTGACTGCGACGACGCGAACTCCGAGATCAACCCTGCAGCAGAGGAGGTCTGCGACGCGGTCGACAACGACTGTGACGGGGTCATCAACGGTCCGGATGCCACCGATGCAACCGATTGGTATCCGGACGTCGACACGGACGGCTTCGGAGACAGCACGGCCACGCCGACCCGCGAGTGCGACGCGCCCTCGGGTACGGTC
>JAYYRS010000006.1:0-14051 GCA_036126975.1 Myxococcota bacterium | reverse complement strand
GGGAGGAGATGCCGCGCGGGGAACGGAAACTCGTCGAGATCCCGCACCTTCTTCCGCTTCGCCGTGTAGATGAAGCTGCCATCCTCCGCCCGGAAGATGATGCCCGGGACATCCTGCAGGGCCTTGGTCCCGGAGTAGACGTCGCAGAGGTCGGCCATCGTGTGCTCACCCTCACCCAGCACGCCGACGTCGAACTGCGGGTGGGACATGGCCTCTTCGGGGACCAGGCTGACGTGGTAGCTCCCCAAAACGATCGGCACGTCCGGCATCGACTCCTTCAGCTGGGCGCCCAGCTTGACGGTCGTCCCGAAGGTGACGGTGAAGCTGCCGATTCCGACGAGATCCGGCTGGAACTCCTCCACCCGGGCCACGGTCTTGCTGACGTTGAGCTCCTCAGCGGCGGCATCGATGACGGCGACCGTGTGCCCCTCGCGTTCGAGGAGCGCGGCGATGTACAGGATGCCCAACGGTGCCGAGTTGTAGAATAGAAAGCTCGTGACCGGGTTGGCGTTGCCCTCTTCGAGGACCGAGTCGATGGGCGGATTGATCAGCATGACGCGCATGGCAGGCTCCGGTAGTGGTAGCGTACCCCACACCGACGAATGGTCCAAGCTCGGTGAAAGTAAGCGCCGTGTGCATAGTTCCGACGGGTGTTCGGTCATTCTGCATGGGGATGCCCTTGCGGGTCGGGAGACGGGTTGATTCGCGCGACTGTGCTGATGCCGATGATGATGCTGGTCCGCTGCGCTCCCGAGCACGTCAGCCTTCCGCCGGGCACGGAGGAAGCCAGCAGCGCGGACGGTGTGGAGGCGCCGGATGAGATGGGCGACACGGCCGTGGCGGACACCGGCGGCGGCACGTCGGTGCTGGTCAATGGTGGCTTCGAACGACAGCTCGAAGGATGGAGCCTGGACGCCGGCGACTGTCAGCTGTCGCAGGGGCGCCTGGAGATCGAGCCGTTCGAGGGGAGCTGGTTCCTGTGGGGCGGCATCGGACAGGCCGGCAGCTGTCGGGCGTCGCAGATGGTCGAGCTGGCGTCGATGTGGTCCCTTGCGGAAATCGATGCGGGCACGGTCGCAGCCGAGCTCGAAGCCGTGGTGGCGACCCGGGGCCTCGCAGGGGACTACGACGATCAGCCTCGGCTCCGGGTGTCCTGGTCGGATGCCCACGGGGCACCTCTGGGGAGTCTGGAGACGCTTGTGGGAGGGGGATCAACCTGGCACGTCCGCGGCGCGACGGGGATGGTGCCCGCAGGTGCACGGCGGGCGCACGTGGTGGCGGACGCCCGCCTGAGACGCCTGCCCGACAACGACGCGATGTTGGATGCCGTGACGCTCCGGCTGCGGCACGTGGAGGGAGTCGCCCCGGGGATCACCCGCCAGCCGATGCTGCAGGATCACCGGACCGATGCGATGCGCGTGCTGTGGGAGACCGACGGCAATCTCGCCGATCACGCCGTGGTCTTCGGACCGGCCGATGGCGAATTGGAGTCGAAGACCCGCTCGGTCCGCACCATCGAGGTGGACGCCACGCACCATGTCCACATCGCGGACATGGAAGGCCTGCAGCCCGATACGATCTACGCGTATCGGGTGCAGAGCGGCGCCACGGAGGGCACCGTCCATGAGTTCCGGACGGCGCCGGGTCCCCGGGCAGCGACGCGCATCGCCTGGATGGCAGACAACCAGGAGGGCGCGGACCGGTTCGCCACCCACGTCCGGCATCTCTCTGCGCGTGCGCCGGACCTGCTGGTCGTGGCGGGAGACATCGTCGCGGACATGGACGCGTTGTCGCAGTGGCGGGACGACTGGTGGGCGCCCCTGGAGGAGCGGGGTTTTGCGAGCACCGTGCCCGTCCTGGTGGCGCGTGGCAACCACGATCGGCACCACCCGTATGCCTATGCCTACACCGCGCTGCCAGGGAACGAGGATTTCTACAGCTTCCGGTACGGAAGCGTCTTCGTGATCGTCCTCGACACGCAGCAGCCCATGTCGAACCAGCCGCATCCGCTGGATCAGGCAGGGTTCATCCAGGAGGCGCTCGCCGGTGCGGACGCGACCTCTGCCGACTTCCGCGTCGCAGTGTTCCATCAGGCGCCGTACACCAACATCCGTCAGGACAGCTCGGACGGGAATGCCGGGGTCCGCTCGGTGTGGATGGAACCCCTGAAGGCCGGCGGCGTCGACCTCGTCATCGGAGGCCACTACCACTCCTACCAGCGAGGAGAACTCGACGGCGTCACGCACGTTGTCGTGGGTGGAGGAGGAAGCACGCTGCTTTCCGGTCCGGAAGAGGAACTGTGGACCCACATGACGCTTCTGGAGCGGGCGTGGCATTACAGCGTCATGGACGTGGTTGACGGTCAGCTGTCGTGGGTGACCTATGACATCGACGACCAGGTGCTGGACCGATTCACGCGGGTCGGGGGACCCCTCGAGTAGCGCGGTCGGAGTAGGCTGTGCGGGAGAGGCACCCATGACCAGGCCTTCGGGCCGCCTGGGGAGGGCCCGGCACGGCGACATGACGGGAACCGGGTGGCCGATGGGGGTGTGCATGACCGAGCGGCTGTATGGCGAACTCGCAGAGTGGTGGCCCGTTCTTGTGCCTCGTGAGGCCTATGCGCGAGAATGCCACGAGGTGCTCGGGCTGGCACGTGCGGTCCGGGGCGATCCGGTCCGTTCGTGGCTCGAACTGGGAAGCGCCAGCGGTGCGCTCGCGAGTCACCTGCCGCGGAGCGTGCAGGCCACCCTGGTGGACCGCTCACCGCAGATGCTGGCGCTCAGCCGCCGCAGCAATCGACATGCCCGCCATGTGCAGGCGGATCTGCGAGACGTGCGACTCGAGCAGCGGTTTGATCTGGTGCTCCTGCATGACACGCTGATGTACATGATCGGGACGCGAGACCTGGCGGCGGCAATGCGCAGCGTCGCAGCACACCTCGCGCCCGACGGTGTGGCCATCATCGTGCCGGACGTCGTCGCGGAATGCTTCGAGGAGGGTCATGTGGCGGGGGGAGGCGAGGCTCCCGATGGGCGGGCGGCCCGACTGCTCGAGTGGCACTGGCAGCCGGTGCCCGGCAGCGGGACCTACCAGGCGGAGATGTCCTTGCTGCTCCGCCAGCCAGGAAAGCCCGTGCGGGCCGTGCATGAATCCCACACGATGGGACTCTTCAGCCGCCGGGACATCCGATCTGCGATGGCCCGTGCGGGGCTCCAGCCCGTTCCGGTGTCCAAGCGCTTCCGGAAGGGGTGGCCCGAGCTCTTCGTTGGGCGGCTCCAGCCCTGACGGTGGTGCGGGATTCGATCAGGGTGCCTGCCGGATCCTCCGGCTGCCCCAGTCCACGCCGAGGACGCTCCACACCGACCATGCAGAGCCGACCGGTCGACGAAGCCGGGGCGCGACGCCGGCGTCGAGGTCGAGGAACAGCCGATTCGGCTGCAACCGGGTCAGCACTCCCATGCCCACTGCTCGGTCTGCGGGTTCTGCAGATGGAGTTCCTCCCCAGTCCAGCGCGTCGTTCCAGAGCGCGGCGTCGATGACGGCGTCGATTCGGATCGGTCCCGCCTGCAGGCTCGGACCGAACCGGACGGCGGCGTAGGTATCGACCCAGAATTCGGCCCACGCAGCGCCTGCGACCGGAACGACGTACGGATTCAGTCCACCGAGACGGGTCCGAGAGATCGCGTCCTGGCCGCGGCTCCATCCCGCCCGGAGCTCGGCGCGGGGCGCGACCTTCCAGGCCTCCGGGCGGGATGTCGCGACGAACTGCACGAACGGCTGGACGGGGGCACCGCGATTCGGGACCGGGTTGCCGGAGACAGTCCTGGCCTCGGGACCCGCTTGGGGGTCCAGCCCGGTCTGCTCGCCCACCGGGGCGAGGTGTCCCCCACCCCGCAGCCAGACGTGTCCGTTTGTGGACCACCAGCCGACCGAGTGGGCCACCTCCCCCCGTAGCTGTCTGTCAGGAATGGTCCGAGCGCTTCGACGGGTGGCACCAAACCACCACCATTGGATGCGTCCATCCACGGCCGTGTAGAGTCCGTCCCGCAGGTACCAGACGTTCCCTCCTTCCGGTCCCGCGTAGAAGGCGGACAGCGCGGCACCGGGCAGGGGCGCGCCATCGGACCACGGCGAGATCATGAGACCGGCGGCGCCGAGCGCAGTGCGTGCGGCGACCCAGCTTCGGCCTCCGTCGCGCTCGGGTTGCCAGCGGACGTCGAGCGTGTCGGTGACGAGCTGCGCCTGCCAGGGACCGGAACGCCATCCGACATCGGCGACGCCATGGGAATCCGCGTTGAACTCGCCCCCGACCATGGACCGCCATTCGCTGGCGTTCGCAGCGAGGCAGCCGGCGAGGAGCAACGGAAGGGCAGGCATCCGGACCGCCTCACCCGTCATCGGACTTCGTTGCACGTCCGGTTCTGGTCGGAAAAGGGCCCCGCCGTCTGGAGACCGGCTGCGGTGGTCGGGCTCTCAGTTCGTGAGGTCGAAGGTCCCTTCCAGCAGACAAGGAAAGCTGAGGCCCGCGAGTTCCAACAAGCTGCAGGAGCTGCCATCGCACTCCACCGAGAGGTCGATCCGGCCATCAATGTCCTGTTCGCTGCGGACGACCCCGCCAAACACGTTGTCCAGCAGCAGCACCGCATCGAGGCCCAGGCCCACATCCTGCTCGCTGCTGGATGTGTCGCAGGTGAAATCCGGCTCGCTGTAGGCGCAGGCCGTCCCGGCTGCGCCGGACTCAGCGATGGTGAAACCCGATGGCGTCACGTCGGAGATGTCGAATGCCGCGGGGATGAAGCTGGCTGGGTCCTCGAATGACGCCAGAGAGCACGGGTCGGATGTGACCGTGAAGTTCGCAGGCGTCCAGACCCCGGAAGCGGGAAGCAGAGGAGGTGGGCCGTCGTCTCCGCCGTCTCCGCCGTCTCCGCCGTCTCCGCCGTCTCCGTCGTCTCCGTCGTCTCCGTCGTCTCCGCCGTCCCCGCCGTCTCCGCCGTCTCCGCCGTCTCCGCCGTCTCCGCCGTCTCCGCCGTCTCCGCCGTCTCCGTCGTCCACACCGGTGTCATCCCGTCCGTATCCAATGCCGGTGTCCTCTCCATCATCGTCGTCATCATCGTCGGACGTGTCGAAGGTAAGACATGCGGTCAGGGTGAGGGGCAGGACGAGCGTGAGCGTTGAGAGGGCGCGGCGCATGGAGACTCCGGGAATACCGGACGGGCTACCGCAACATCCTGCTGGGGGCAAACCGTCTCTGGAGGAACCGCTGGGTCGCTCGGAGGCCTGCGCCCCGGAGCCCCGGCGGGCGGAGCGGGATGACGGGGATGCGCTCCCGCGTGCTCGGATTCCATGGCGTCCGCTCGCATGCGAATGCGCAACCAGGCATCTTGACGGAGGCGACGGCACCCACTACGGCCGAGGGCCGATGGATGTCCTCGCGATGCTCGTGCCTGCCGCCTACCTCGCCGTCCTCGCGGTCCTGTCGCTGTTCGGTGCCCATCGACTGATGGTGCTGTACCTCTACTGGAGGCATCGGCGGGACGCGCCCCGGGCGGGGGTCGCGCCCGCCCTCCCAGCCGTGACGGTGCAGCTCCCGATCTACAACGAGAAGGCCGTTGCGGAGCGGCTGATCGATGCTGCATGTCGCTTGGAATGGCCGGCTGACCGCCTCCAGATCCTGGTGCTGGACGATTCGACGGACGAGACCATCGAGCTGTCTCGCTCGGCAGCCGCCCGCCATGCTGCTCTCGGCGTCGATATCGAGGTCCCGCATCGTGCGGACCGCAGAGGCTTCAAGGCCGGTGCGCTCGAGGCCGGCATGCGGTCCGCCACGGGTGATTTCATCGCCATCTTCGATGCCGACTTCGTTCCCCCACCGGGGTTCCTTCGCCGCACGATGCCCCACCTGGTCTCGTCGCCGGACGTCGGAATGGTGCAGACCCGTTGGGGCCACCTCAACGAAGGCCTGAACCTGCTGACCAGACTGAGTGCCCTGCTGCTGGATGGTCACTTCGTCCTGGAGCACACCGCGCGACACCGCTCAGGGCGCTTCTTCAACTTCAACGGCACGGCCGGGGTGTGGCGCCGCGCCTGCATCGAGCATGCAGGTGGCTGGCAGCATGACACTCTCGTCGAAGACCTCGATCTGTCCTACCGAGCCCAGCTCGCGGGCTGGCGCTTCGTGTACCTGAAGGACGAGGTGTGCCCTGCCGAACTGCCCGCCGACCTGCGCGCCTTCAAGACCCAGCAGCATCGGTGGGCGAAGGGAACGCTGCAGGCCGCGCGGAAGCTCCTGCCGCGGGTGTTGCGCGCTCCGGTCGGCCTTGGCGTCAAGGTGGAGGCCATGGCGCACATGCTGGCCAACCTGGCCTACCCGCTCGTGCTGCTGCTGGCCGTGCTGATGCCCCCGGCCATCCTGCTGCGGCGCCCGGCCGGGCTGTCGGAACTGCTGGTGCTCGACCTGCCCATCTTCATGCTGGCGACGTTGAGCGTCGCGGTCTTCTATGCGTCGGCGGAGAACGAGGCGCACGGGCGATGGTTCGGGAAAGCATGGCGGCTGCCTCTGCTGATGGCCCTTGGCATCGGAATTGCGGTGAACCAGACACGCGCCGTGGTCGAAGGACTCCTTGGCTCCGATGTCACGTTCGTGAGGACCCCCAAGATGGGGGCTTCGCCGGCCTGGCAGGGGCCGCTGGGGTACCGACCCGCAGCGGGGTGGACTCCCATCGTGGAGCTGGCGCTGGCGACCTACCTCGCCGGCGGCGGGTGGCTCATGGCGCGAGAGGGCGCCTACGGCAGCCTGCCGTTCGTCGGGCTGTTTGCCTTCGGTTTCGGCTACGTGGGTCTGGGGTCCCTGCTTCCCGCGCCGAGCGTCCGGCTCGACCGTTCGTCTGACGCCCTGGATTCCGAACCTTCGCTGAGCGCTGCTCGTTGAGGCGGCCGACCCAGCGGGCCGGCCGAGGAGCCATTCCCGGATGTGTGGAGCCCGACCCGTCGCACCGATAGGAGATGGCCGGTGCAGCGTGGGAGGATCGGATGTCGGCGTCGCCCTCGGGGTCCGCGATGGGTTCGTGCCCGGTGCCGAAGCGCCGGGGCACGCCCGACCGCGCCCTGGCCGTGCAATGACGGACGTCCGGGGCTCGCTGCTACCGGTCCTGCTGCCCCCGGGATGCGACGACGGGGATGCGTTGCTTCACGATCTGATGGGCTGGGGGTCGACGGTCGCAGGGCTGCCGAGCGTGGGGTTCGTGTATGCCGGCAATGACGCACTTCTCCGCGCAGGCGACAAGGATGCCTGGTCCGGAGATCCTTCGCGGGTCCGTGCGGTGGCGGTCGCCAATCTGGTTCGCCTTCCCCACCAATGGCGAGATGTTCGAGACGACAAGGACGCCGTGGTCGCAGTCATGCTGGAGGGACCACACGCGCCGGCACGCCTCCTCGACGGGGCGTCCATCAAGGAAGCCGCGCGGCTGCTGGGTGCCCGGGAGGTCTGGCTCGCCTGCACCGGGCCCCAGCGTCTCGAGGCCGTGGATGCGTGGCGGGCACCCGTCGCAGAGCTCGGTGATGCCCTCCGCGGTCGGATTCATTCGGGAACGCCGGTCTTCGTCGCGCGAAACGGAAGACTCACTGGGATCCTGGGGCCCGCTGGCGCGATGCTTCCCCTCCCGGAGCCGTTCCCTACCCATCTCGGCACCGACAGGAGCGGGCGGACGCGCTCGCGGTCGGCGTCCCGCCCGGCGTGGCCGATCGTCGTCCTCCTCGTCCTGGCAGGCGTCGCGGCCGCAGGCCTGGCGATGGTTCACGGCTGACCTCGGTCAGCGGGCGCCCAGGCGTGGTTGCTCGGTCCCTTCGAGGTGAGCGAACCACGCGCGCCAGGCGGCTTCACAGTCTCCAGTGATGCCGTCCAGGAAGCGGAGAAGGGCAGGGCCGTCGGCAGTCTGGATGGGTCCCGCTGGGAGGGTCGTGAGCAACATGACGGTCTCGACGCGGATCGATACCGGGTCAGAGGGCGGCAGGTCGGGGAGGACCACGCGGTCGACGAGTCGTCGGGCGTCGGCTGCGACGGACTCCGGTGTGGAGGCGCCCTCGAGCCAGCTGGTGATCGCAGACCGGAGTGCGGCTGCGGTGGGGACCGTGGCCTCGGGACCCGGCATGAGCGCGGGGTCCAGGCGCGCTGGGGGCAGGCCGGGGCGTCGGGTCCCGCGCAGGCGTGCCTCGAGACGGGCCGCAGCAGCCCGGGCGGCGGTCTTCTCTCCCGTGGTCGCCCCGCCGGCCGCGAGGGCGCGGACGTGCGCAAGCCGGCGTCGGAGCTTTTCCTCGTCCATGCCCGGTAGCGTAGCGTCCGGATGCAGGACGCGGGGACTGGATGGCTTGGCCGCTACGGGTCGAGCGCCAGTCGGGCCTCCGCCTCCTCCTCCGAAAGGGTGTCGAACGTGATCCTCGTGAATCCGTAGATTACCGTGAGGATTGGCGTCAGGAGGTTGATGAACGCGAAGGGAAGGTAGGCCATGGTCGGCACGCCGAGGACCGACGCCATATAGGCGCCGCAGGTGTTCCAGGGCACGAGCGGTGAGGTCATCGTGCCGCTGTCCTCCAGCGCGCGGGACAGGTTCTTGGGGTGCAGGCGCAGCTCGATGTAGGCCGTCCGGTACATCCGCCCAGGGACGATGATGGCGATGTACTGGTCGCCAGCGAGGACGTTCAGACCGATTGCGCTCAGCGCCGTGGCGCCCACCAGGGTGCCTGGAGAACGAGCCTTGGACAACACCGCACGGGCGAGACCGTGGAGCATCCCGGACGACTCCATCACGCCAGCGAACGCCAGCGCGCAGACGATGAGGCCGATGGTCTCCATCATGCTGCTCATTCCGCCTCGGCTCAGCAGCTTGTCCACGCCGGGCACGCCCGTGTCCGACTCGAAGCCGGCATAGGCGGCAGCCGCCATGTCCCCGACCGACGCGCCCTGCAGGGCGACGCCCAGGAGTGCTGCGATGAGGGTGCCCGCGAGCAGGGCAGGCAGGGCGGGGACCCTGCAAACAACAAGAACCAGGACTGCGCCTGGAGGAAGAAGCAGGATGGGACTCAGGGAGAATCCGGCTTCGATGCCTCTTTGGATCGTCGCCACCTCGCTCCCACCGCTGCTGCCCAGGCCGCCAGCTGCATGGCCCAGGACCGCGAAGGCCACCAGCGAGACGAGCAGTGCCGGCACCGTGGTGTAGAGCATGTGGCGGATGTGCTCGAACAGCTCCGAGCCAGCGGCTGCGGGCGCCAGGTTCGTGGTGTCGCTCAGCGGGGACATCTTGTCGCCGAAGTAGGCACCAGAGATGATCGCGCCTGCCGTCATCCCCGGGTCGACGTCGAGTGCGGAGCCGACACCGACGAGCGCGAGGCCCACGGTGGCAGCGGTCGACCAGCTGGAACCGGTCGCGAGGGCGACGACGGCACAGATGCAGCATGACGCAACCAGGAACCACGACGGGGAGAGCAGAAGCAGGCCGTACTGGATCATGACGGGAACGACGCCCGCCGCGATCCACACGCCCACCAGCATGCCTACGACCATCAGCACCATCATCGCCGGCAGCCCGGACTGGATGCCCGCGACCATGCCAGCAGACAGGGTCTTCCATGGCATGCCCAGGCCCAGCATCGCGACCGTGCCCGCGACCGCGGTGGCCAGCACCAGCGGAACATGTCCCGAGGTCTCCAGCTGCCCGATGAACGCCGCGAGCAGCGCGACGAGCGCGAGCACCGGCAGGAGAGACAGCCCGAGGGAGGGGGCCGGCGCGCGCTCGCGGGACACGGGGTCTCCTCCGGTCAGGACCCCCGACGATAGTGCCGGCCCCAATCGGGGTCAAGGTCGGCTGACATGTGGTGCTGCGCGGAGATAGGCTTGGCGCATGGTGCACGACGCTCCCAAGTTGCTGCTGCTGGCGGTGGTGCCCTCTCTCCCGGGTTGCAGCGGCGCCGCGGCCTGCGACCCCGCTGTGGAGCAATGCGGGACGGGCGACACGGCCACACGCTACGACGGCAGCGTGAAGCTGCTGCAGTACGATCATGGCTGCTGTGGCCCCGGAGAAGATCGCTGCCCGGGCATCGGCGCGTGGTGGATCGATGTCGTCACGGAGGGGGCGGCTCCGCAGGTCCGCTTCTCGGTGCTCGAGGCCGTCCTGCCATCGGCCCTGCGCTGGTCGGAGACCCATGACGTGCCGGTCACGTTCTCCGACCCCGACGGCTACTGGACCGACCACTACCTTGAGGTCGAGGTGGCCCGGACGACGGACTGCTCGAGCTTGCGGGCCTGCGCTGACCGGTTCTCGTCCGGTGTGAACACGCTCTTCGCCTGTCCCGACGACCTCGCGGCCGATGGGCTGCAGGTGAAGGTGGAGATCCTCGATGGCCAGGGAAACGAGCTGGCGTGCGAGTCCGTGGGCGCGACCGGGCCGGATGCTCCAGGGTGCGAACCTTGACGCCGCTGCTGCCCTGGCTGGTCGCCTGCCGGATGCCCGCGGCCGACCCGGCAGCCCACCTCGGGCCCTGGCACGATGGGGCTCCGGCAATCGAGGGTATCGAGCTCAGCTGTGACCCGGTCGATGCGAGGTGGGAGCTGCGCGTCCGGACCGACGCCTGGGCGGCGGGTGCGTTCCTGTGGGTCACCGCGGACGGCATGGTCGTCGAAAAGCACACCGCTGCCTCGATCGAGTCCGCGGAGGACGGGACGGAAGACTGCCTGCGAGCCCGGATCGGACTGGCGGTCCAGCCTGCGGACGCCAGCGATGGCACATCCCGATGGCTCTGCGAGGATGCGAACCGGCTGAGCTACGTCCTCGCGGTGTCCGACAGCCGCGACACGGCGTTCACGGACTGCCGGATCTGGGGAGCGGACGCATCGGTGTGGTCGGGAACGCCCGGTCCGCCGGCGTGTGGGCGTCGGCTCGATGACGGCCCAGACACCGGTGCGGTCCGGGGAGACGAGGGGGACCTGGGGAAGTGCCCCTTCTGATCAAGCGCGCCTTCGGGCGACGATCTTCCGCGCGAGGGTGATGGCGGCCTGCATGCTCGCCGGGTCCGCGTGTCCGGTCCCGACCAGCGCGTCGGCCGTCCCGTGGTCGACGCTGGTCCGGATGATCGGGAGGCCGAGCGTCCAGTTCACGGAACGGCCAAAGTCGACGGCCTTCAACGGGGCGAGGCCCTGGTCGTGGTACATCGCCACGACGAGGTCTGCCTTACCTGTCCGAGCGAGCAGGAATGCGGTCTCGGCCGATACCGGGCCGTCTACCCGCAGCCCACCGCGACGGAGCCGATCGCATGCGGGTCCGATCACCTCGATCTCCTCCCGGCCAAGGAGGCCCATTTCTCCGGCATGGGGATTCAGGCCACAGACCGCGATTCGCGGTGCCGCAAGCCCGAGGTCCCGCTCAAGGGCCGAAGCAGCGGTCTGCACCACGCGGCAGATGTCATTGGACTCGAGGGCTGGACCGACCTGCATCAGGGGGATGTGCGTGGTCACAAGCGCCACACGCAGCTCTCCGCCGACAAATGCCATCACCTCGCGGCGGGCTCCGCAGAGCTGCCCGAGGAAATCGGTATGGCCGCGAAACGCGAAACCGCGGTCGGCCAGCTGAGCCTTGTGGATGGGACCGGTGACGAGCGCGCCGGCAGCCTCTTCGAGACATGCCCGTGCGGCGAGCCGGATGGCTGCGACCTCCGCTGGCTCTGCAGCGTCGCCGGGATCGAGTACGGGAATGCCATCGGGAGAGGAGGCGAGGTCATCCACAGGGACCAATGGCAGACCAATCTCCGTATTTGCCATCTGGATCGATGCGAAACGACCGATGAGCGCCACATCGTCCCAGCCATCGGACTGGAGGGCACGCAGGGTCACCTCTGGACCGATGCCCATGCCCGGCGTGACGAGCAGTCGCTGTGAGCGGTTCACAGTGCCGGGTCGGGCGACTCGAGTTTGACGAGCACGGCGGCCTGGCGACGCGCGCCGGTGTACCACTGGTCGACTTCGGATTCGATCCGCTCCGAGTAGACCTGGTCGAAAAGCTCCTCTCGGACGTCATCGAAGGTCGCTGCGGGTTCCTTTTCCACGCTGAAGGCGTGCAGAAGGAAGAGCCCCTGGGGCGTGTCAACCGGGTCGCTCGTCTGGCCGGTGCTCAGCGAGAAGGCGACCGCATCGAGGGTCCCGACAAGCTCGCCCTCCCTGTATGAGCCCATCGTCCCACCCTGCGCGCCATACGGCCCCTCGTCGACATCCGCCGCCACCGCCGCGAACGCCTCGCCGCCGTCCACGCGGGCCTTGGCCGCGAGGGCAGCCGCGCGGACGGCGGCGCGGCCCTCCTCGCCTGCGTCGGCAGGTACGGCCAGGAAGATGGCGCCAAGGTCGGCGATCATCGGACGGTCTGCTGCGTTGGTGAGCCGCTTGTATGCATCGAGGAGTTCATCCTCGTCCACTGCGATGCGGGGTCGGATGACGGCCTCGTTGAACTTCATCTGGCGGAGGTTCTCCCGAAGTTCCGCCTTGTACTCGGCCCACGGCAGGCCCGTCTTCTCGACTTCGGCACGCAGTGCATCCCGATCCATGCCGTTGCGCGACGCGATGTCGTCAATGGTGCGGTCCATTTCGAGGTCCGTGACGTCGAGTCCAAGTCGCGTGATCTCCTGCGAGATCAGGCGACGCTGCACGAGCGATTCCACCACCTCGAGTTCGGCGGCCCGCCGCGCGGCAGCGGCCCCACCGCCCGCCGTCGCTTTCTGCTCGATGTAGGCGCCTCCGAGGTCATAGACCTCGGAGAGGACGATGACGTCGTCGTTGACCACTGCAGCCACCCGGTCGACGACGGCTGCGTCGGCCGTCGCGATGGACAGCAGGAGCGCAGCCGCAGGAGCCAGACCGGCGCCGACAGGCATCACTGCGGTCCGGCCTCGGCCTTCTTGGCGCCAGCTGGCTTGATCGCAGGGTTGTCCTTCGGATTGAGCATCAGCCCGGGCCCGATGCGCCGCGTGGCCTTCACCTCGACAAGGGAAAGCTGCTCCTCGTCGATGGAGATGTCGGCACCTTCCCGCTGCTTGCTGACATAGGTCTCGTACAGCTCCTTGAGCCGCTCGTTCTTCACCTTGCGCAGGACGGAGCCCTTCATCTGCTGGAACGTGCGCTCGACCCGCTCCCGCTTGTTGGCCACGAGGATGATGTTGTAGCCCTCGTCGGTCTTGAAGACCTCGCTGAGCTGTCCGACGTTCATCTCGAATGCCTTCGCCACGACGGCATCGTCGAGGCCCGGCTTCCCGGTCTTGGCGACGAAACCGACGTCGCCACCGCGGCGACGGAAGGGGTCCTCGGAATGCTTGGCGGCGAGTTCCTTGAACCGGTCGGCATCCTTCTTCAGCTGGCCGCGCAGGTCGCCGGCCTTGGCCTTCGCCGTCGCATCATCCGCATCCTCACCGACCTTGATGAGGATTCGCTTGATCTGGACCTTCTCGGGGACGACGAAGTCATCTTTGTGGGCTTCGTAGTAGCCCTGGAGCTCCTCGTCCGTGAAGTCCGAGTTGCGCACCGAGGAGTAGACCTCCTCCCGCAGGAGGGTGTTCACCATCACCTTCTGGACCTTGGGGTCCCGGTCGAGTCCCTTTGCAAGTGCTGCCTTGTACAGGAGCTTCTCGTCAATCAATCGATCGAGGACTTCCTTCTTCTCCTCCATGCTGAGCGCATCTCCCTCGGCGGGCTGCTTGCGCGCCGCCATCTCCTCGAACTCCTTGGTCCCAACCGTGATGCCGTCGACGGTCGCGAGGACCTCTCCGGCATCTGCAGCGGACGCGGTGGACGTGGACGACGCAGGCGTGGGCGCCGCTTCGGTGGTGGCAGCGGGAGGCGTTCCAGCCTCTTCGTTGCAGCCGACCGAGAGCATGGCGAAGGAGAGCGCGAGGGCAGCGGGGATCGGGTTCCGCATCGGGTTCCTCCCAGAGGAATTTGGCGGGATGGGTCAAAGTTGAGCGGCATCCTCTACCATGGCCATCCGAGCACTCGCAACCGTCGCGCGGCGGCAGGTGCGGAT
>JAYYRS010000005.1:0-8700 GCA_036126975.1 Myxococcota bacterium | reverse complement strand
GAACAGCACGATGGCGGGAGGGATGTCCGGCACCGTTGGGTTGCCGGTGTCTGTGTCTGTGTCTGTGTCTGTGTCTGCATCCGTGTCGGCGTCGGTGTCCGACGAGGATCCCGTGTCGACGGGGGGCTCCCCATCGGCGGCGCCCGGTGTGACGCCCGGGCCTGCGGGGGAAGGGTCCGTGCATGCAGTCGCAATGAACAGGCCGAAGAGGAAGGTCCGCATCGCGCCAGCGTAGCATCCCCAACCCATCACCGTTGCGCATTGCGCTTCGCCATGGCGATACTGGTCTCGCCGATCCACGCTGAGGTCCCCCATGTTCCGCCGTCCGCTGTGTCTGTTCGTCCTGCCTGCCACCCTGGCTGCGTGCCAGCCGGACTACGATGACGACAAGGACTCCGGCGACGATGCAGACACCGACATCGATGACACCGACTTCGATACCGACATCGACGATACCGACTTCGACACGGACACCGACGCGCCGCCCACCGGAGAGCTCCGGATCAATGAGCTGATGCCGTCCAACCGGGACACGGTCGCAGACGAGTCGGGGGCCTACCCGGACTGGTTCGAGCTCTACAACCCTGGCTCCGCAGACGTCTCCCTCGACGGTTGGACCGTCAGCGACGATCTCGACGAGCCCGACAAGCATGGGTTTGCTGCCGAGCTCTCCGTCCCTGCCGGAGGCTTCCTGGTTCTCTGGGCGGACAAGGACACGGAGGACGGACCGCTCCATGTCGACTTCAACCTGAGCGCCGACGGCGAGGATCTGGGACTGTATGATGCCAACGGAAATCCCGTGGACATCGTGACATTCGGCGCGATGGCGGAGGACCTGGCGGTGGCTCGGATCCCGGATGGATCGGACAACTGGGAGATCGTCGAGACGGCCACGCCAGGCGCCAGCAACGGCGGCCGATGACGCCGGCGGCACTGCTGCTGCTCGGCTGTACCGCCGGGACCGTGCAGGGGGTCGATGCGCTCGACCCGGCGGATGGGGACACCGATGTCGAGCCTGGCGCCGACACCGCTGATGACACCGATTCGCCAGGGGGCCCGGCCTGCGGTCTCCAGGTGGCTGCGGGGAGCCCCTACTACTGGGAGGGCGACACCGTTCGACTGGGTGTGACCTGCGCCTCTGGGATGTCGCCGGCCGAGGCTGGCGTGACGGTCCTGGGACTCCCCGATGGTGCCGTGTTCGGTCCAACCAGCGGAATCTTCGAGTGGGAGACCGACGGCCGGGATGGCGGAAGGGTCGACCTGACGTGGACGGCACCGACCGCGGGCGGCGCCCTGCCGGAGTCCCAGGTGGTGACGCTCTGGGTCGCCGACAACCCGGATGCTCCCGCGGCGCGGGCTCCGGAGCCGCATGCGTACACCGAGGAGTGGGGCCTGCCCGTGGTGCACATCGAGGTCGGCAGGCCCATGACCCAGTCCGAGCAGCCGGCCACCATCACGGTTCGCGGCGAGCAGGTGGAGGGCGCAGCGAAGATCAGGGGCGCGTTCTCCGCTTCCTACACGAAGCCGAGCTACACCCTGGACTTCGACAGCGCTGAGCTGGGGGTCCGCGAGTGGGGAAGCCGGACGCGGGGGCACATGGTGCTGATCACCGCCTTCGACGACATCTCCTACGTGCGCCAGAAGCTCATCTACGACATGTGGGCGGAAATGGCGGCCGTACAGGGGGTCGAACGGCTGACGCCCCGGACCTTCTTCGCCGTCGTGTATCTTGACGGCGAGTATCAGGGCCTCTACACCGGCTGCGATCGCATCGACGACGAGTTCGTTCGCCACATGGGCTTCGAGGATGGAGAGGGGAATCTCTACAAGGCCGTCTCGCACGATGCGAACTTCAAGCTCGAGCACTCCAGCGGTGCGCCAAAAGGATGGCTGGGCGCTGGATATGAGAAGGCCGAAGGCCTGCCGGAGAACGACTTTTCAGATCTGGAGGCGCTCGTCGGCGCGGTGGGTGCTGCGTCGGACGCCGAGATCGCGAGCGGGGTCCACCCCATCCAGCTCGATGAGTTCATGGACTGGTTCCTGCTCGTGACCTACGCGCTGGCGGAAGACTCCGCGGGCAAGAACTCCTACCTGTATGTGGGGCCGGATTCGGAGGACTTCCGGTTCATCCCGTGGGACTTCAACCATTCATGGGGTCAGGACTGGCGCACGCTGCGGGAGGATCCGTTCACGGAGAATGACTACCGGTGGAACAATCGGATCTTCATCGCACTCCAGGACGACCCGGGACTGCGGTCGCAGCTCGATGCGAGAGCGTTGGCCCTCCACGAGGACGGGCCGCTGAACGCCGACTGGGTGAACGCTCGGCTCGACGAGTACTACGAGACGCTTGGACCCGGACCTGCACGAGACTGGGAGCGCTGGAAAGACGCCCACCGGTCGTTCGGTGGCTGGGCCTCCCTCCGCAACCAGTCCAATGACTGGGAGGACCATGCCGGGGAGGTCGCGTTCCTGCGGGACTGGGTCGCGCAGCGCGACGACTGGTTCGAGAGCTGGCTTCCGTAGTCGGGGCGCTGGGCCTGGAGGTGCTACTCCGCTGCGTCGGCGACGCCGAGGGCCTCGACCCGTTCGACGCCCTCGATCTCGGCGAGGTCGCGGACGAGCTTGTCGACGCCGGCCACGTCCTTCAGGGACACGTGGTAGGTCAGGCTGAGGGCCTCGCCGAATCGCTGCGAACGGGTGCTGACGAGGCGCCGTGCATCGGCATGGGTGTCGAGCACCGGCCGCAGCTGCGCGTCGCCGCACTGCCAGGCGGCGACGTCGCAGCGAACCGCGTGGAGGGTCGGCTCTCTCCGGGTACCAGGGATGGCGCCGAGCGCCAGGGCGGCGAGGATGGCCACCCCGGTGCCCACGGCGGCGATGTCCAGCCGGCCCACGCCACAGGCGATGCCCACGGCGAGCGACAGGAACACGAAGGTGATGTCCCACGTGGACCGCATGCGAGTTCGGAACCGGACGATCGCCAGCGCGCCGACCAGGGCGAAGCTCCGGGCCAGGCTGTCGCCGATGACGATCAGGACCAGGGTGGCGACCATCGGCAGCAGGGCCAGCGACGCCGCGAGGCTGGTGGAGACGGCACGGGGTCGGACCGTCCAGCGGTGGAGGAGGCTCACCAGTGCGCCGAGCCCGAACGCAACGACGAGCGCCGTCATCGTTCCCTCCCAGCTTCCGAGGGAGACCCCATCAAGCAGCAGGAGCCGCGACTCGGGAGTCATGAGGCCTCCCGCCCGGCACGAACGAGGCTGGGCGGCGTGACGCGGCGCAGTTCGTGGATGGGTTCGTCCCGGACGGTGCGAACGACACCGAGTGCAAACTTCGAGACGGGCTCACTGATGAGCTGCAGCCGCTGGACGAGGCTGCGCATCCAGCCGGGCTCGGCTCCGTTGAACTTGAGTTCGAGTACGACCCAGTCCGGGGGCAGAAGCGGGGTGGGAGCATCGGCCTGCAGCTGCCGTGGGTCCGGCCACGGCTTCGCGCGCAGGTCGTGGTCGATGGTGAGGCGGCAGCGGCCCTGCACCCAGGTCTCCCGCACGTAGGTGACATGGCATACCGCACGCATGTCCGCCTCCTCTACGGTCTGCAGCCACCGCCGCGCGAAGCCCCGCGGGTCGCCATGGTTGCGCACCGCATCGCGCCACGGACGGACAGCATCGCCCGCGGCCCACTGGTCGGTGTTGCCGGTCAGGATCCGATGCTTCACCACGTTCCGGTGCAGCTTGCGTTTGGCTTCGAGGAATACGGGCGCGGTTTCCCCAGGAACGCCGTAGGTGCGGACCCGTACTCGATTCCGGATGCGGGCCTCGGCCAGCCGCTGGCTGTAGCCGCGGAGGTCGTCGGTATCGAGGTAGAGGCTGCAGACGCGGTAGCCCCGCGGCGCGGGCCCATCGACCCCACGGCCATCTGGCAGCAGCGAGGAGATGGGCATGCCGTTTGGGTCGGGCTCGACGTGGTCCCAGGCTGCCGACAGGATCTCGGCGCGGCGGGCAACAGGCAGCGCATACTTGAGCTCGAAGCGCCCCTCGTTCACGGTGCGCTCCCCACGTCGAGGGACAGGATGCCCGTGGCTCCGGTCGGTGCGGCGGTTTCAAGGCGAGCCAGTGCCCAGACGACCGGCCCCTGCGCGCCACTGCGGGCCTCCGTGCCCACGGCGACCAGCGTCGCGGGCACGCTGCCGGCCCCGTTGGTCAACCGGAAGTCGCCTTGCGTGCCGGGGAGGAGCTGGCTGGCATGCCGCTCGGGCAGCGTCGCTTGGACGAGCGGCACGCTGTCGTCTTCGACTGACACGAGCACATCGCCGCCTGGGCGGCGGGCGACGCCCGCGAAGGGGGTCGTCAGCGTGGTGGCATCGGCCCGCGCGGTGGCAGCCATGAGCCGGGCCTCCGCCGCGCGAGCGCGCTGCTCGGCGGCCGTGAGCTCGACACTGTGGGGTGCCTGGCGTGCGGCGGCAACGGATGCGCGGGCTGCCTTGAGCTCTGCCTCGGCGACGCCGACTCGCAGGAGTGCCGCCTGGTGATCGAACGTCGCTCCCGCGCGTTTCTCTGCGAGGCTTGCGGCGATCCGTTCGTCTGCGCGTGCTTCCGCGAGCGCGGCGGCTGCGACGGCCACGGTGGCGGTCGCGGCGGAGACGTCTCCGGGGCGACCACCGGCCTGCAGGATCTCGAGGTCGGCCTTCGCTGCATCCCGCTCGGCCTGGGCCGCTCGCAGGGCCGCGTCGGCTCCGGGTGTATCGACGGTCAGGAGCGGTGTGCCGGCTTCGAGCCGAGCACCGGGCGCCGCGGCTTCTTCTACGATCAGTCCGAGCGGCTCCCCGCGGACCTCGACGAGCACGCCCTCGGCCACGGTCACCGGCCCGCCCGGCACGGCGCCATCAAGAAGACGCCATCGCAGGCGACCGTCTCCGAGGTGTTCGACCCTGTACTCGCGCGCAGGCGTCACCTGCCCCGCCCCTTCGACGGCCTGCGGTTCGGCGCCCCAGACGCCGAGCGCGACGAGAGCAGAGCCTGCCAACAGGCCGGCGATGGTGTCGAAGCGCCGGTTCAAGAAGACTCCGCCAGCCAGAGGGTAGGGTTCGCGCCTTCGCTCAAGGCCGCGTAGCCTCGACCGGTGGCCGCGATGGATTCGCCGTCATCGGCGTCGGGCGCCGGCGCGACACAGGGCGTACCCGAGAGCGCCTCAGGCAGGCCGCGAGCCAGATTATAGACCAGGACGGCGGCTTCTGTGCGGATGAACAGGCTGCTGCCGTCGGGCGATGTGTCTGCGGCGGTGACTTCAGGCAGGGAACCAGCGGCATCGGGGAGGAGCAGGACCGTCTCGAGAGAGAGCGCCTGGCTGTCGGCAGATGGATCGGATGCCCGGTACACCGCTGCGCCGTCCGCATCCTTGGTGATGACCCAGAGCGAACCATCGTGGTGAATGAGAGCCTCGGCATCGTGAGCACCGTCGGGGTAGGACAGGGAGATCCGGCGGGCGCCCGCGCTGCCGTCACCGTCGAGGGTGGTGGGCTCGGGGACCTCCCAGATGGCGATCGCAGCGCGGCTCTGGTCGTTGTCTCCAATGTCTCCGACGTAGAGTGTGTTGCCGCTGCGGGCGATGTCCTCCCAGTCTTCGGGGATGGCGCCGGCAAGGGTGAGGCTGCCGACCGCAGCGCCGGACTCATCGATCGCAAACAGCCGTGCGGTGTCGCCGGAGTCGTTGTGGGTCCACAAGACGCCAGGATGCTGTGCACTGGCGACCAGGCCAGATGCCTCGGTGAGTGCATCGATCGAGACGGACCCCACCGGTTGGGCCGCATCGAAGCCCTCGCAGGCCTCGATGGCGTCATTTGCACAGCCCATCGTCAGCAGAATCAGCATCATCCGTTGCCCATTATGCCGCGGTGCAGGCAAGCCCCGCTGGTCCCACGGAAACGGGGATCGTCTGTGATGCGCTGGGCAAGGGCGTCTCCGTGAGGATCCGCGCGGTGGTTTGAAATGTGGCGCGGAAGTGACGAGTGGTGCGCGCTGGTGGTACCCTTGTCACGCCGCGGGCGTCCGGATGCCCGTGGATGTCGAGGTCCTCATGCGCAACTTGCTCCCACTGGCTCTTCTCCTCTCCGCGACGTCGTGCGTTCCAAACTACGGCGATGAGTCCAAGGACGGCGATCTCGATGCCGACACGGATGCGGATGGCGACACTGACGGCACGGGCGACACCGACACCGACGAGCCGGATCCCAGCGAGACAGACGAGGATGGCGATGGCGTCACCGCAGATGAAGACTGCGACGACAACGACCCGGACTCGTTCCCTGGCAACGAAGAGACGGCCGGAGATGGCGCAGACAACGACTGCGACGATTGGACGGACGAGATCGAGGTCTGCGATGGCGTGTACGATGAGATCGGCCCCGCCATCGAGGACGCCGACCGCGGCGGCGTCGTGCAGGTCTGCCCGGGCACCTACCCGGAGTTCATCGAGCTGCCAGACGACCTGACCCTCGTGTCGACCGATGGCGCCAGCGAGACCACGATCGTTTCGCCGGGCGGAGCGGGCCCGGTGATCTCCGTCACGGGAGACGTGTCGATCATCGGGTTCACCGTGAGCGGGGGAGAGGCGGACAACGGGGGTGGGCTGGCGTGTGCGGGGGCCGAGCTGTCGATGCGGGACATGGTGTTCGCGGACAATGTCTCGGCTGGCGATGGGGGCGGTATCTACGGCTCGGACTGCGATGTCGACTTTGATGGCGTCCGGGCGCAGTCGAACACGGCTGCTCGCTACGGTGGCGGCATCTACCTGACGGACGGACGGGGGACCGTCGCGAACTCGGCAGCGGTCGGCAACACCGCCTACGAGGGCGGTGGCATCTTCCTGTACGAGACCCGAGTGGACCTCCTGGACAGTGAGATCACCGACAATGTGGCGACGACGACCTCCGAGGAGGACTGGGACGCCGGTGGCGGAGGCGGGGGTCTCTGGACCAGCAGCGACGCCGCGGTCCACCGCAATGTGATCGCGCGCAACAGCAGCGGGTACAACGGCGGCGGTGCGTTCCTGCAGCGGGTGGAAGCCGATGTCGAGGGGAACACCATCGAGGACAACACCTGCGGCGAAGACGGCGCGGGCATCTACTTCTCGATCAGCAGCGGCACCGTCCGTGGGAACACCATCCGCGGCAACCAGGCGGCGGATGACGCGGGCGGCCTGCGGATGTTTTACGGGCAGACCGAGATCATCGACAACGTGCTCGACGGAAACAGCGCCGGGGATGACGGCGGCGGCGCGAAGGTCTCCCACTCGGAGCACGAGTTCTCGGGCAACACCTTCACGAACAACGTGACGGGCGATGCCGGCGGTGGACTTGAACTCGACAACGACAGCTCGCACGTCGAGGACTGCGTATTCGAAGGCAACCGGGCGCGGCGCGGCGCGGGCATTCACAACTGGCGAACCGAAGCGCGGTTCACCATCGAGGACAGCGAATTCCGCGGAAACGAGGCCAGCGACTGCGGCGGTGGGATCAGCTTCGACAACAGCCCCTACGCGATCTCTCTTCGACGGCTGGTGTTCGAGGACAACTCCGCGGTGGATGGCGCTGCCGTCTGCACCGACCTCATCTATCGGGACCCCGAGGACGTCGGCGGCCAGGAGGACTTCTACGAGGACACCGTCCTCGACCTCGCTTCCATCATCTTCGATGGCAACGAGGCCTCCGATGACGGGGGCGCCATCTACGTGAAGGCCGGAGAGGTCGCCATCCGCAACGTGACCATTGACGGGGGCGGCGGCTACGGCGCCATCGCCGTGAAGGGCAGCCCGGTGACCCTCACCAGCAGCATCATCTCGGACTTCGACGGGTTCGGGGTCATCGTGGAGAGCTCCGATGAGGCCGGGACGGGCTCCATCGACATCTCCTACTCCAACATCTGGCGGACGGACGGATTCAACGGCACGGCCGACCCGACCGGCTCGGATGGCAACATCTCAGAGGACCCGGACTATGCGAGCGGTTTCGAGCTGGCTGCCGGTTCTCCATGCGAGGACGCCGGGAATCCTTCGGGGCCCGATGATGCCGATGGTTCCCGGGCCGACATGGGCGCCCACGGCGGGCCCGACGCATGGTGAAGCGCATGCCGCGGTGGTGGTACGCCGTCGTGGTCGTCACGGCGTGCGCGGGTGACCCCGGATCCGACGAGGATGAGGACGACGACGAGGACACAGCGGCCGATGACACCGGATCCGTGGTGGTCGAGGACGGGCGCCTCTTCATCAACGAGTTCATGGCGAGCAACGGCAGCTGGACGCTCGACGATGACGACGCCGAGGCGACGCCGGACTGGGTCGAGCTCTACAACGCGAGCAGCTTTGATGTGGACCTGACGGGTTTCTCGCTGACAGACGACCTCGACGAGCCATCCAAGGCGATCCTCGGACCTCTGCTTCTCCCGGCTGGCGGACACCTTCTGCTGTTTGCGGATGGCGAGGAGGGTTCGCGGCATCTCCCCTTCAAGCTGGACGCCGACGGTGACGCACTGGGGCTCTACGACCCCGAGGGACAGCCGCTCGATCGCATCACCTTTGGCGGCCAGCTGTCTGATGCGGCCGCTGGCCGTGCCCCGGATGGCGGCGAGCTGGGCCTTCTGCCTGAGCCGACTCCGGGCGAGCCGAACCCCACGGAGCTCCTGTGAACATCCTGCTCCTTAC
>JAYYRS010000004.1:0-3107 GCA_036126975.1 Myxococcota bacterium | reverse complement strand
CGCGTGGCTGAAGTGGGCCATCACGACGGCGCGCGCTCCGATGGCCCTGCGTACGCCATCGTGGAGCGCGTGAAGCCGTGACCATGGGGCCGCGACCTCCATCGTGTCCGCCCAACCGCCGCCCGCGAAAATGGGCGCCAGTTTGTAGGACACGTCGTGCCGATGGGCATGCCAGTATTCACCGGGCCGGGCGCCAAGGTCGCGGCCCTGCGCGACCAGCGGGGCGGCGGCGGCGACGGCTGCGTCGACCTGTGCCGCGGGTCCCTCGAAACCAACGATCAAGAGGACCTCATCGCCGACACCCTCAGACAGTCGATTGATCAGGCGCGGGAGCGCGAGCGGCAGCGCGAGAAGATGGTGGTGCAGCGCCGGGATGGCGGACACGGTTTCGCGGAGACGGTCGAGAAACCGGGGGGGGGGCGCGTCGATGGCGTTCCATCTCCCTGGCAGCCTTGCGGGCTGGGCCACCGATCCGGGTGTCGACCGGGTCGTACAGTCGCAGCACGGATGGCCAGAGGTCCGCCTGCATGAGCGTCCGCATCACCGACAACGCCGCATCCATGCTGGCGAACGCATATCCGCGGAGCCAGCGATTCGAGGGAAGGGGGATGACCCTGCAGACGATGTCTGTGATGACGCCGAGGGATCCCTCTGAGCCGGTAAGCACCGGCAGCAGGTCCTCTTGTCCTTCCGGGGTCCATGCTCCGGTGAGCAGCCGACCGGACGGCGTCTCGGCGGCGGCAGCGACGACCATGTCATCGAAGACGCCGTAGCGGCTCGAGAACTGTCCGGCGCTGCGTGCAGCAACCCAGCCGCCCACGGTCGAGCACATGATCGAAGACGGACTGTGGGCCGTCATGAGGCCCCGTCGACCAAGCCAGTCCTCCAGGTGCTGACCGAGTACGCCGGGCTGGCAATGGACCAGGCCCGACTCGCTGTCGAGACGGAGGATTCGATTCATGCGCTTCGTATCCACGACGAGCGCCCCTCGCCGACCCGCCGCCCCGCCACAGACACCGGAGCCGGCGCCATACGGAACGACAGCGAGGTCCATGGCCTTGGCGGCGCGAAGCAGCGCGGCGACATCGTCGCGGGTTCGGGGCCATGCCACGAGCTCCGGCCGTGGCGGTTTGCGCCCGCTCCGGAGGGCCAGTGTGCCCCGCGGCCAGAGGTCGCGGCGGGCAGCATCGAGGTCGAGCGGCGCTCGGCTCCAGGCCACTCCGGTGTCGGTGAGGGGGCGGAGGTCCATGGAGGAGTGGTAGCAGATGCGGCTGCCAGTCGCTGGCGTCCGGGAGCGAAAGCAAAGGCGCCCGGTCCCCATCGGGGACCGGGCGGGCCTGCGGTGAGGCGGTGTATGGCGTTTCTCCGCCAGACCGTCTCGCGTCTCCAATCTCTGCTGCCTGCTCATGCACGGCGCGTGCCAGGTGGCCGACATTTACCGAGAGTATCGATAAATAGGTCCAAAACGCTGGAAACGTCCGAGCCCGGGCTTCATGCAGGGCCACCCGGAGCGGAAAATCGCGACATCCATGTCGCGATCAGCGGCTTGCGGCGCCCGTGGAACGTTCCCCGGACAGCCACTCCGCCACGAGATCTGCGAGGTACCAGGGTCGTTCGACCGGGTGGAAGTGCTGACCTCCGGGCACCTCGGTGACTTCGATCCCAGGGATCAGACGCCGTGCGGAGTCAACGACAGACGTGGGGTACAGCGGGTCTTCGGTCCCCCAGACGAGCAGCGTACGGGCCGCGAGCGGCACGCCCGGCTGGGGGATCGTGCGGAGGCTCCGGAGGAAGCGCGCGGCCGCTGCGCGGTGTTCTGCGGTTCGGGTGTACGGTGCCGTCAATGCGACAACGGTGTCGCGATCCATCACGTATGGGTTCACCACGGTGCGACGCATCCCCGCCGATGACGCGAGCCATCGGTTCCAGGCAGCGGGCTGAAGCAGGGTGGCTGCCAGGGCCCGCGGTGAGCGAGCGAGGCCTGCCAGCGTGCGGGTCGCGGGATCCAGGGCTTCAAGTGGCCCGTTGGTCAGCACCAGACCATCGACCGGTGTGCGTGCGACGGCGGCTCGGGCAACCGGCACCGCCGTGCCGTGCGCAACGACGATGACGTCGCCATCGATGGCGGAAATCGCCCGTCCGAGCGCGCCGGCCAGCGCAGCAAGAGTGGCATCGGTGGGGACGGGTTCCCACAGCTCGACCGCACGTGCGGGCAGGCCGTGGGAGGCGAACCGGCGCACCACGTCGGTCCACATCGCGCTCGACGAAGGGGGGGCGGCGACCAGGAGTACGGTCGGCATGGGTCCTCAGGTGACGGTGGACGGGTCCGTGCGGAGTAACGTGCCCGACACCCTATATTGGCGGTGGATTGCCCTGACCGGATACGACTTGGAGCAAGCCCGGGGATGCGCCGCGGCAGCGTCCGCCGGAGAGCGCTGCCGGGGCTGCAGCCCGGTAACCGGAGTGCACGTGTACGACCTGATCATTCGCGACGCGACCATCATACGTTCCACTGGCCGCGTGGTCGCCGACATCGCAGTTGAAGATGGGAAGGTGGCGCACGTCGGCCACAACCCTGCGGGATCGGCCCGGGAGGAGATCCAGGGCATCGGCCGTTTCGTCCTGCCCGGTGTCATCGACTCCCAGGTTCGATTCCGTACGCCGGGCAACGCCCGGGGCAGGGAGCTCGCCCTGGGGTCCCGGGCGGCCGTCGCCTCGGGTGTCACCACGGTGCTGGAGCTGCCGGACGGAGAACCAACGATACGGTCGGCGGCGGATGTCGATGCGCTGCGGGCCGAGGCCGCGGCCCACGCCGTCTGCAATGTCGGTGCGTGGGTCGGAGTGGACACAGACAACGCTGCCGAGGTCGCCGAACTGGTCCAGGCCGGCGCGGTGGCGCCCCTCGTCAGGCTCGACGAAGAGGAGGGCCCGCGAGCGCTGAGCGAGGCGGCCTTCCGCGCTGTCCTGTCGGCGGCGCCGGGAATCGTCGGCGTGCACGCGGAGGACGCAGCCCGCCTCGCTCGGGGGCGGAGAAAGTGGGAAGCCGTCGAGGACCCCCAGCACAACGATGTGCGACCTCCGAAGGCCGCCCGAGAAGCGGTCGCGGC
>JAYYRS010000003.1:0-2975 GCA_036126975.1 Myxococcota bacterium | reverse complement strand
CCGACTCCGCCATCGATGTGGTCGGCTGGGAGATACGGGCAGACGACGGCAACGTGATGACCATCGGCAGCAGCCTCGTCGTTCAGCCTGACGGCGTCGTGACGCTCGCCGTCGAGGCAGACGCCACCCTCAACGGCGGTGTGTCCGTGGACTACGTCTACGACCGCGCGGCATTCAGCCTCGCCGACGACAGCGACACCATCCTGCTCTACCTCGACGGCCAGCCCATCTCTGACGTCAACTACACCGCGAGCTGGGACCTGGTCGAAGGCGCATCGCTTTCGCTGGACCGCCAGAAGCTCCGGCGCGGCGAATACAGCACGGCTGACCACTGGTGTGCCGGTCGAACCGTCTATGGCGATGGCGACCTCGGGAGCCCTGGCGCGCTGAACAGCTTCTGTACCGACATCGACCACGATGGCGATGGCTTCACGACAGACGACGGCGACTGCCTCGACGCGGACCGGACCGTCTATCCGGGTGCTCCCGAGCTGTGGGACGGCATCGACAACGACTGCGACGGCATCGAGGACAATCTCCTCGACACCGATGCTACGGCCTTCATCGACGGAGTCGAGACCGACTACCTCGGCTGGGACAGCTCCCTGAGCGTCGCCGACTTCAACGGCGATGGCGTCGACGAGCTCATCATCGGCGGTGCCTACGTCAACAGCGGCTACCGCGGCGGCGTGTTCATCCTCGACAGCAGTGACGCAGCGACCTGGTCAGGCGACATCACCGACTACGAAGATGCCCGGATCGACGCCGCCGGCAGCTACACCTACTGGGGCACCATGGGCCAGTCCCAGGGTGACGTCACGGGCGACGGCACCCCCGACCTGCTGGTCGTCGGGACAGACAACTACTACGCTGACTACTACGGCTCTCTCGCAGGCTCCTTGTTCAGCGGAACGAACATCGAAGACGCCGAGGGGGACGATGCATTCGTGACCTTCAGCGGAAGCCGGTCGGGTTTCGGCTACACGAAGGCAGCGAGTCACGGCGACGTCGACGGCGATGGACAAGCGGACGTCATCATCACCGACCCCTACGGCGACGACAGCACGGACCGGGAAGGCTGGGTGACCCTCTTCACGAGCGGATCTCTCTCGGCGGGCAACTACGACCTCGAAGACGATTCCGACTTCCTCTTCTACGGCGACAACGAGGGAGACGCGCTGGGCTTCAGCGTGCAGACGGCCGACCTCGACGGCGACGGCTACGCAGATGTCCTCGCGGGCGCACCGTTCGAGTCCGAGCTCGCAGCCAATGCCGGATGCCTGCACGTCGTCGCGGGCGCAGCGGGGATCTCCGGTGAGGCCAGCGCATCCTTCGCGAGCGACGCACGGATCTGCGGCACCGAAGAAGGCGGACTGCTTGGCTGGAACGCCGTCCCCCAGACCGCGGACTTCGATGGAGACGGAGCGGTTGACCTCGCGGTGTCCGCGCCCGGTGCCGGCGTTGCGTACGTCTGGTTCGAAGTCACCGGCCTGTCCGGCGACACCGACGTGACCACTGCGGACGTCACCATCACGGCCGCGACTGCCGCCGCGGGCTTCGGTTTCACCCTGTCCAGCGGAGATCACGACGGCGACGGATTCGATGACCTCGTCGTGGGCGCGCCTGATGGCACCGGCCCTGCCGACCCGGCGAGCAACCCGGGCGAGGTCTACGTCTTCTCCGGGGCAAGCCTGCCGACGGGGGCTGCATCCGAGATGGATGCGCGGACCATGATCGAGTCCACCACGGCGGATGGCTTCGGTCTGGCCCTCCTTTCGACGGATGTGGATGCCGACGGGACCGACGATCTGCTCGTCGCCGCGCCCCTGTACGATGGCACCTACGGACGCGTGAGCCTCTTCCTGGTCCCCTGAGCAGGGACAGCGGCCGGCGCTCGAGCGGTGCGCCGCCGCTTTCGATCGGCCAGATACGCCGGGTAGAGACTGCGACAGAGGGCACTGAGCAGCCGGTCCACAGCCTGGGTGCTCTCCCAGGCACGTGGTGGCAGAACCTCCTCAAGCAGAACGTTCACTGCTCGTGCCTTGTCCACGAGCGTCGCGGGCGTCGGCGGGTCGTCGAGGGTGCCGCAGGCCGTCCGAGACCGGGTCCCATCCAGGGCACCCGACAGCCCGATGTTGGTGGGATGGATGGTTCGATCTGCATCGACGACCAGTCCGGTGTTGAAGAACGGCGTGGGTGCCCATGTGAACAGATTGCGCAGATAGAGCCTGTCTCCCCGTGCCCATGCCTCCTCGATCTGCGCCCGGATGTCCCCCAGCGACCTGCCCAGGCGCTGGATCTGTGCCTCGCTCCACGGGATGTAGTATCCAGGAAGCAGGTTGAACCTCCAGAACCCGAGGTCCCGCAGATGCTGGAAGTTGGCGCCAGCCCGACCCGCGGTCGCGGGGGCGATGGTCTGGGTGACGACCACACGTGGCGTTCGCATCAGCTCTGGTAGCAGAGAGAGCACATGGTCGTAGGCATCCCTGGTTCCCGGCAGCGCACGCCGCATCCTCCGGTGATCCGCAGGCGTGCCATCCATGCTGATGGTGAGGATGCCCTTGGGGTACGCACGCAGGTAGCGCAGCCAGTCGAGGTCCAGGCCCAGTGCGTTCGTCGACAGGTACACCCTGCGGATCCGAGGTTCATCCCGCGCGGCCTCCATGGCCGCCCGGACGACGTCCGGTACAAGGAGGGGCTCCCCGCCGAACATCTTGATGTCGCCGCCACCGTATCGTCCCGCGAAGAGCCGGATGGCATGCCGGGCATCGTCTGGCGTGAGCGACGGCCAGCCGTCCTTCGCAGTCGGACAGTACGAACAGCGAAGGTTGCAGGCTCGCGTCACGGTCAGGATCAGCGAACCCGTGCGCGGGGCCGACGGCGCATCGGGCCCTCCTGATGCCCCATCCGGTCCAGATTTCGCTTCGGGATTCATCAAGGAGAGGCGCACTCCGGAGGGGTCCGCCCGAAGCGAG
>JAYYRS010000002.1:0-12855 GCA_036126975.1 Myxococcota bacterium | reverse complement strand
TGATCGGCGACACGCGCAACTTCTGCGTGGCGCTCATCTCCGTCGACCCCGAGGAGCTCGAGGAGTGGTCCACCCAGAAGGGCGTGGCCAACAACCAGGACTCCGCCGAGGTCAAGGCCGCCATCGACGCCCACGTCGCCGAGGTGAACCAGGGCCTCGCGAGCTTCGAGACCATCAAGTACACGACCATCCTGCCCGAGCCGCTGAGCGTCGAGAACGGCCTCCTGACCGCGTCGCTCAAGGTGAAGCGCAAGGTGGTCGAGGGCCGGTACGCCGCGCTCGTCGACGCGATGTACCAGAACAAGAAGCAGTAGGTCCGATGGCTGCGACGTCCGAACCCGAACGCCGCAGCCGGGCCCGTGCCCTCGTCGAAGGCCTCCAGGCGCGCCACGTCGGCCGCCGGGAGGCCTTCTCGCGCGGGGCCGGATCGCCCACGACCTTCCAGGCCGTGTCCTGGAACCGGGACGGGGGCCGGCATGGTGGTGGCACGCGGCTCCAGACCGCGGGCGGCGCCTTCGACCGCGCCTCGGTCAACGTCTCCTGCGTCCACTACGACGATGTGCCCGAACGGGCACTGTCCTCTGCCACGGCCCTGTCGGCCATCGCCCACCCGGCCCATCCGCGGGCTCCGTCCCTGCACCTGCACGTCAGCTGGACCGCGCGGAAGGACGGCCAGGCCTACTGGCGCATCATGGCCGACCTCAACCCGAGCATCCCGGATCCCCGACAGACCGAGCGGTTCCGGGCTGCCGTCGCAGCGGCGGCCGGAGACCGCTGGGCCCAGGGGCGGGACAACGGCGACCGCTACTTCCACATCCCCGCGCTGGAGCGGCACCGCGGCGTCTGCCACTTCTACCTGGAGGGGCTGGATTCGGGAGACTTCGAGGCCGACCGCTCCCTGGGCGAGGCGGTCGAGACCGCGGTCATCGACACCTACGCCACGCTCATCACCGAGGCCGTGGATGCCGCGGGCCCGCCCACCGAGGCCGACCGCGCCGCGCAGCTCGCCTACCACACGGTGTACCTGTTCCAGGTGCTGACCATGGACCGGGGCACCACGTCCGGGCTGCTCGTCCACGGAGACAACGACGTGGGGATCCTGGGTTCGCTTCCGAGTCGCGTCGACCGCGCCCTGCTCGCGTCCTGGCGACACCGGGTGCCCACCGTGCAGGCCCCGCTGGTGGATGCCCTCGCCGCGGCCCTGGCGCCCGGCCCGCGGAGTCCGGTGGACGACCCCACGAAGCGGCGGCTCGCGGCGGCGGTGCGCGCCCACTATCGGGCCCATCCCGATGCCCTGGCGCTCCAGGCCCGGGGGGACGTGCTGCCCCCCACGGTGGCCAATCACCAGCCGCGCTGACGCCGCGCGTCGCACCGACGCCCCCCGGTCCTCCCGTGGGATTCGGCGTCGTTGCCGCATGCGGCGGCGCCGTCGGTTACGCGGGGTTCTCTCACTTCCTGCATGGGGAAACCGTCATCGCCAAGTCACGCCCATCCGTCCAGAAGCGCCTCCACGAAGCCAACAAGCTCGAGAAGAAGCAGATCAAGGAAGCCCGCAAGGCGCGCCGCCAGGCCGAACTTGCAGAGCGCCGTGCCAATGCGGACGGCGTCGACCCCGACCTCGCCGGCATCGTCGCGGGACCCCAGCCCGTCGTCGAGGACCCGCTCGACCGACGCCCCGAGAGCGAGCGCGAGTAGCGTCCGTTCGGCGTCCGGGCGGGCCCGTCAGGGCCCCGGCGTCGGTACCGGCGGCGCAAGACGCGCGGCCGCAGCGGCGGCTTCCGCCTCGGAGATGCCCGGCCGGCACCGCTGGCCGTCCACGCCCGGGCGCATCAGCACCGCCTCTCCGCCGTCCCGGTGGGACAGGCCGAGGGCGTGCCCGATCTCGTGGGCGGGCGTGCGCCACACGTCGCCGGGCCGACGCGGCGTGCCGACGTCGACGAAGACGACGGGGGTTCGCACGGGCGGCAGGTCCAGCGCAGCCAGGGCCGGGGCGGCATCCCCGAGCCCGCCGACACCCAGCGTCAGGCCCCGCAGGTCGAGCCCCCAGTTCCGCGCAGGGCTGTCCGCCGCGATGAGCGTGGGGACCGCGAGCATGAACACCGTATCGGGTGCATCCTCGGCCCCGAAGCTGCGGGCAGCCGCGGCCAGCGGACCCCCGACCACCTGAGCGGTGTGGGCCGCCTCCGCCGCCTCGTCCCCCGCGGTCGAGGCGGCGAGGGCCGCGTCGGTTCCGCCCAGTGCCGCGCGGATGTCGCTCGACCGCAGCGGCGCAATCGTCACGTCCAGACCCCAACGCCGCCAGTCTCGTGCGGCCTGCTCGGCCGCGGCGAGGGCCCGTTCATCGTCCACGCCCGCGCCCCGGACGGGGACGAGACGGAGCGTGCCCGATGCCCGCACCGGCCCGACGCCCGTGCAGTCCGGGAGGTCCGGCGGGGCCCCGACCGGCCCCACCGCCGGCGGCGGGTCGGCGGGCGGTCCACCGGGGTCCGGGACCGCCGGTTCGCACCCCGCGGCCACCATGAACACCAGCACCAGCCCCGCCGGGGATGTCGGTCGTGGAAGCGGTCCCGCAGCCCGGGCGCGGGCCTGCGGGCGGTGCACTACAGCGTCTCGAGGAACGCGACCAGCGCCGCCTGTGCCGTGGGGTCGAGTGCACGCCACGCCGCCACGGACGCCGCGCCCTCACCCGCGTGGGCTTCGATGGCCTGCGTGAACGTGTCCGCGGCTCCGTCGTGCATCCATGGCCCGGTCTGCGACACGCCCCAGAGCGGTGGCGTCCGGAACTCCGTCATCGAGGCCCCGGCCTCTTCGATGCCCGGGCTCCCGGCTGGGAGGATGTCATGCAGCAGCAGGTCGCTGTAGAGCGGCACCGGACCGTCGGGGCCCTCGAGCGCCGGGACATGACAGGTCGCGCAGCCGACGTCGGCGAACACGGCTTCGCCTGCGACCGCCTCTGCGGAATCCGCGCCCGGCTGCCGGGGCGGCGGCCCGAGATGCGTCATGTAGGTGGCCAATGCGTCGAGCAGCTCGAGGCTCATCTCCGGGTCCGGGATGCCGTCGTCGTCCTGCAGCTTGCCGAAGGTCATGCCGTCCTTGTGCGGCACGGTCATGCCGAGCTCCACCGACACACCGTCGCGCGCAAACTCCGCCACCGTGGGCACCTGGCCCTTCCAGCCGAACCGTCCGAGACGTCCGTCTTCGAGGTAGGCGGCCCGCCCGCTGACGCCGTCGCCGTTGGCGTCTTCCGGATCCGCGTTGGCGAGGATGGCCTCCACAGGGATGGCGTCGATGAGCCCGACGCCGAAGAGCGCAGGGGTCTGGCGGAGCTCGAACACGTCTGCGGCGCCGGTCGGCACGTTCAGCGTGTCGAGCACGGCCGTGTTGCGGTGGAGGATGCTGCCGACCTCCGGCTCCACGAATTCCCCGCCCGCGCTCACGGACCCGTGCCGCACGACGTTGACCCCGCGGGGGCCCGCGCCGCCAATGACGGGTTCAAAGTGGCAGGCCCGGCAGGAGTCGCCGTTGAATCGGGGGGCGCCCGCCCCATCCGCGAAGCCGAACTCGAAGTCGAAGACGCTGCGCCCCTGGTCAAATGCGGCGAGCTCCGCGTCCGTGAGGCCCTGGGTGGGCCCCCCGTACTCCCCCGCGGGCGGGATCGGCTGGTCCGGCAGGAGCAGCCCGCCGGTGGCCTGGTCGAGTCCGCCAAGCGTCAGCAGGAAGGCGAGCAACGCCTCCTGGTCGGCGACCGGGAGCTGCTCGTACGCCTTGCGGCTCCGCAGGCCCTCCCCGCCGTGCCACCGGATGGCCTCGTCGATGGTCGTTGCGCGGCCATCGTGCAGATACGGGCCGACCGCAGCGAGCCCCCACAGCGGCTGCGTGCGGAACTCGGACCCCGTGGCCTCGCCGGCGACGAGGCCGTCTGCGAGTGCGTCGCCCATGTCGTGCAGGAGCAGGTCGCTGTAGACCGGCAGCGGGCCCCGCGGCCCGTCCATGCGCGGCGTGTGGCAGTCCCCGCATCCCACCTGGTCGAAGGCCTCGAGCCCCTGGCGCTCCTCTTCGTCGAGGTCCGTTCGCACGACGGGCGCGGCCATGAGCATGGCGGCGCTCACGAGGTCGAACAGGTCCTGGGGCGCGAGTTCAGGGTCGGGCACGCCATCGTCGTCCCGGGTCGGTGCGTCGGACGCCGCGGCCTGGCCGTACGGCAGCAGTCCCGTCACGACGGCCTGCGCGCCCCCGCTGCCTGCGAGGCTCGACGAGTCGATCGGCAGCGCCGCCTTCTGTTCCTCGCTGAGCGGGTCGGTGGTCACGCCCAGGTGGTTGCGGAGGGGCCCGCGGATGAAGCCCTCGATGCTGACGGTCTGGGACTTCCGCCCGAACCGACCGACGAACCCGCGATCGTAGTTGGGACGACCGCTGATGCCGTCGCCGTCGGCGTCGTCCGGATCGGCATTGGCCAGGATGACGTCGTCTGCGATCTCCGCGAGGAGACCAACACCGAAGAAGGCGATGGGGTTGCGCTGGCTGACCACGTTGATGCGGTCGTCGAGCTCGGGGTGCGGCGGGAGGTCATCATCCGGCCGGTGGTACAGGCGGACGACGCCCCCGGACTCCCCCGCGGACGTGGCCGGGAAGAACGCACCGTCGTCTGTCACGATCCCCGTCAGCCAGAAGTTCCGGTACAGACCTCCGGCACCCCCGAACACCGGCTTTTCGTGGCACGAGCCGCAGAAGGTGACGTTGAACGCCGGCCCAAGTCCGTCCTCGTAGTCGAAGCGACGCTCCATGACCTCCATGCCGCGGTCGAAGGAGGCGAGCTGCTCGGCGGTGGCGGAGGGCCAGGGCGTGCCCATCGGGCCGCTGATGTTCTGCGCGACGGGGCCGTGGGTGGACGCCACCGGGTCTCCGCCAGCGGCGTCGGCCGAATCCCCGCCGCTGCCCTTGCAGCCGGCGACGACGCCCAGTCCGATCGCAAGTGCCAGTCGTGCAGGCGTCATGGCGCCCCCCCGGTGGTGCGGGCCCAGGCCGCGCCCCGGTGCGGCGCCGCAAACGTGCCCCCGACCATGTAGGTGGTGCCGGCGCCGTCGTTCCACGCCGCGTGCAGGTCTTCCTGGCCGAGCAGCTCCTCGAGCTGGACGGTGCCCGTCGCCGGGTCGAAGATGCCGGCGAATCCGCCAATGCCACCGACCACGACCGTGCCGTCGTCCTGGACGGCCACGGCGTTCAGGCCGCCAATCCCTGACGGTGCGAGCGTCGTCCACCCGCCGCCATCCCAGTTCGACACGCGGGCGTTCCCCCGGCCCCCGACCACCACCACGTCGCGGGCGGACCAGCCGTCCAGGCTCACGAAGTCCTGGTTGGCCTGCGCACCGCCGCTCTGGAACACCCAGCCGTCTGCTTCCCGGGCGAGGAGCGTGCCCTTCTGCCCGACCAGCCAGAGCGCGCCTTCGGCGCCCCATACCTTGAAGAGCGTTGTCGCGCCTCGGGGGTTCTGCTCCGCCGGGAGGACGTCCTCGGTGAAGGCGGTTCCGTCCCAGTGAAGGATCAGCGGGTCGCCGACATCGGCGTCTCCGCCGACCACCCACAGGTCGTCGTTCGTGAACCCGAACACGCCCCAGAGGTCCTCGGTGGTGCCGGTCTCGAGGGCGGTCCACGCCGCCCCATCCCAGTGCACGGCCGCGCCATCCAGCCCAACCGCAAAGACGTCACTGGGAGAGAAGCCATACACCCAGACCAGCAGGGGGGTGCCATCCGGAAGCGGGGTCTCCGACCAGCTGCTGCCGTCGTAGTGCCACGCCTCTCCGGCCTCGTCGTCGCCCCCGACGACCCACACGTCGGCCGGGCCCGTTCCCCAGACGCCGGACAACGAACCCGCGCCGCTGGTGTCGAAGGCGGGCGTCCAGGTCACCGCGGCCCCGCCGCTCGACCCCGAATCTGCCGCCGAATCGCCGACCGCTCCGGTCTCGGAACCCTTGTCGCCGCACGCGCACGCCAGCGCCGCGAGCGTCGCGAGCAGGCAGGTGGCGGGAGCGGATCGTGCGCAGATCATGAACGGGTCCGTACGTAGCATTCCTATATTACCCGGTTCTGCCCGACCCACACCCCAAGAATCCCTGCGCAAGACCTCGACTCGGAGTCGACGAAAACCGGCTACCTGCGCGGCTTGAAGCGCCGGGCCTCGATTCGGTGTTTGCGGACCCGCAGTCCCATGATGCGCTCGGTGATGCCAAGTCTGCGTGCCGCGCGGGCCATGTTGCCGCGCGCAGACTTGAGCGCGTCGACGATCAGATCGTGCTCGAGGGCATCCAGCTGTGCGGCCAGCCCCTCCTCGGACACGGTCCCACTCGACTCCGCCGTCTGGAGGGTGGGCGGCAGATGGTGTCCATGCAGCACGTCGTCCTGGGCGACCAGCACGGCCCGCTCGATGTTGTTCTCCAGCTCCCGGACGTTGCCCGGCCAGTGGTAGGCCACCAGCAGGTCGATCGCGCCGGTGGAGATCCGCCGCACCGCCCGACCATGCCGTCGGTTGAACCGCTCCACGAAGTGGTCCGCGAGCAGCAGGATGTCCGCCTTGCGCTCCCGCAGCGGCGGCAGGTGGATCGGGAAGACGTTGAGGCGGTAGTACAGGTCGGCCCGGAAGGTGCCTTCAGCCATCATGGCCTCGAGATCCCGGCTCGTCGCCGCGATCACCCGGACATCCACGGAGACCGTCCGGTTTCCGCCCACCCGCTCGAAGGTCCGCTGCTGCAGGACGCGCAGCAGCTTGATCTGGGTCTGGGCGGACAGATCTCCGATCTCGTCGAGGAAGAGGGTGCCCCCATGGGCCAGCTCGAATCGGCCCTTCCGCTGCTGCACCGCGCCGGTGAACGCACCCCGCTCATGCCCGAACAGCTCGGACTCGATGATGGTGTCCGGGAGGGCGGCACAGTTGACCTTGATGAAGGGAGCACGGCTCCGGCCGCTGGCCCGCTGTACGGCGTCGGCGACAAGCTCCTTGCCCGTGCCGCTTTCGCCGCGCAGCAGGACCGTCGTATCCGACGGCCCGACCTGCTCGACGAGGCCGACGACCCGCCGCATGCCCTTGGACGACCCGACCATCGGACCGACGCCGGCCGCCGACCCCGACCGGCCCACCGCCGCCCCCTTCGCCGCGACCCGCTCGGCCATCGCCGGCGCGACCAGCGCGGCGGCGACCTGCAGAAGCGCCTGGGCAGATGCGAGCGACGCGGGCGGCGCCGGGTCCCGGTCCGCGACCAGCACCCCGAGCACGCGTCGTCGCCAGCGAACGGGAACGAAGATGCGCGCCCGGTCGGGTCGGCCGCCCGGATCGAGCCGGGAATCGTCCCCGATGCGCGGGATGATCGTGGGCGCATCCGACACCGCGACCCGCCCTGCGACGCCCTCCCCGAAGGCCAGCCGGGCGCGCCGGTCCGTCGGGCCATGGGAGGCGACGACGGCAACCTCCATCCGTACGGCGTCCGCCAGCATCAGGCAGGGACGCGCGAAGCCCCCATCCGACAGCGCCTCGAGGAATCGGGGAGCGACCTTGTCCAGGTCTCCCCCCCCCGATGTGACGTCGGCGAGGTCTCGCAGCACGCGAAGGGATGCATCGGCCATGCTCCGCCCCTATCCGCCGTCGACGGCGCGCGGGGTACGATGCGCTCCGCCCGGGAGGAGACCGTGGATTGGAAGGACGTCCGCGACTACAAGGAGATGATGGCCTGCACGGTGCGCATGGACGCATACCGGGCCGCCATCGGTCCCCAGTGCGTGGGCCGGACGGTCTGCGAGATCGGCGTCGGGCTGGGACCGCTCTCGCTGATGGCGCTCAAGGCCGGCGCCCGCCGCGTCTATGGGATCGAGCTCGATCGCGAGGCCCTCGACTGCGCCGCCGCCATCCTGGCTGACAACGGATTCGGACCGGACCGCTTTGTGCCCGTCCATGGCATCTCGACCCGGGTGAGCCTGCCCGAGCGGGTCGACGTGCTGCTCAGCGAGACGCTCGACAGCATGGGGGTCGGAGAGAACACGGCCCTGTACATGCGCGACGCACGGGAGCGGCACATGAAGCCCGATGCGGTCTTCCTGCCGGGTTCCGTCACCTGCGTGACCGCGCTGGCTCGGCCCCGCGTGTGGGAGAAGCAGAGACGATTCTGGACGGACACCCTCCAGTCCGGTTGGGATCTGGACTACCGGGGCATGCTGCCCACCATCCTGCCCATGAACCGGGTCATCGAGGTCCACCAGGCGGACCTCCGCAGCAAGTGGGCCGTGTGGCAGCGGGTGCACTTCGACCGGCCCGAGACCTTCCAGAAGCAGTCGATGGCGCTCCTGCGGGTGGAGCAGCCCGGCGAGGTGACCGGGCTCGCCCGTGCGTTCGTCGCGGACATGGGAGCCGGCGTGGAGCTGTCGACGCTGTCGAGCCAGCCCCTCACCTGCTGGAAGCAGTTCTTCGCGCCTTTTGCGCGGCCGCTGCAGCTGGCCGCGGGCGACGCCGTCTTCGTCGAGTTCACCGCGAACGAGCCGGAATTTCCCGGCCTCGCGGTGGAGTCGCGGATCACCCACGTGCCCGCGGCCGCGCTCCCCCGGTTCATGTCGGATCTGCAGAAGCGCCTCGCGCAGGAAGCGGCGAACTGAGCCCACCGCGGTAGGGTGGTCGGACCCGCCCGAGCCCCGATGCCTCCCCTCTCCCCGCTGGACCCGGTGCCGACCCTGCAGGCGCACCTGGGCCCGACGAACACCGGCAAGACCCACCGGGCCGTGCAGCGCATGCTTGCGCGGCGGACCGGGATGATCGGTCTCCCGCTGCGGCTGCTGGCCCGGGAGGTGTTCGACCGGGTGGTGCAGAAGGTGGGGCCCGAGGCCGTGGCGCTGATCACCGGCGAGGAGCGGGTCCTTCCCCCGCGGCCCCGCTACTGGGTGTGCACGGTCGAGAGCATGCCCGTCTCCCGGAACGTCGAGTTCCTGGCCATCGACGAGATCCAGCTCTGCACCCACCCCGAGCGGGGACACGTGTTCACCGAACGGCTGCTCCACGCACGCGGTCTGCTCGACACCTGGTTCATGGGCAGCGACAGCATGGCGCCCGCGATCGAATCCCTGCTGCCGACCTGCGAACACCACCGGCATCCCCGGCTCTCGAGCCTGCGCCATGCCGGGGAGTGCGAACTCTCGGACCTCCCACCCCGCTCCGTCGTCGTCGCATTCAGCGCCCAGCAGGTCTACGAGGTCGCCGAGAGGCTCCGGCGCAGGCGCGGGGGGGCAGCCGTCGTGCTCGGCGCCCTGTCCCCCCGCGCCCGCAATGCACAGGTCGAGATGTACCAGAGCGGCGAGGTCGCCTACATGGTCGCGACCGACGCGATCGGCATGGGGCTCAACATGGACGTCGACCACGTCGCATTCGCCGCCCTGCGCAAGTTCGACGGACGGGTGCTTCGGGATCTCGAGCCCGGCGAGCTTGCCCAGGTCGCCGGGCGGGCGGGCCGATTCACGTCGGACGGCACCTTCGGGACGCTGGCGGATGCGGGACCGATGGACCCCCGGGTCGCAGCAGACATCGAGCAGCACCGGTTCCAGCCGGTCCGGCGCCTCGTGTGGCGCAATCACGACCTCGACACCGCGACCGTCGACACCCTGCTCACCAGCCTCCGGCGTCGTCCCCGGGGCCGCTGGTTCACCGCGCTGGACCACGCCGACGACAGCGAGACCCTCGAGCGACTCGCTGCGCTGCCCGAGATCCGTGCCCGGGCCGACAGCCCCGAGCGGGTGGCGCTGCTGTGGGAGGTGTGCCAGATCCCCGACTTCCGCAAGCTGCTGGAAGGCAGCCACGCCCGGCTGCTCACCGAGGTGTACACGATGCTGGTCGACCGGGGTGAGCTCCACCCGGACTGGCTCGCGATGCGGCTCGACCGGCAGGACCGGACCGACGGGGACATCGGCGCCCTCACGACCCGCATCGCATTCGTGCGGACCTGGGCCTACATCGCCAACCGGCGCGGCTGGGTTCCCGCGCCCGAGCCGACCCAGGAGCGGACCCGGGCCATCGAGGACCGGCTCTCGGATGCCCTGCATGAACGCCTGACGTGGCGCTTTGTGGACCACCGCGTCGGCGCCGCGCGAGCCCGTCCGCGGCCGGCACGCCCGGTGGTGCCCGACACCGTGCTGCCGGGCCGCCGTGCGGACCCGGCCTCACCCTTCGCGGCCATGCTCGCCTTCGACCTTCCCCCGGACCCCCGGGCGGAGCCGGCCGTTCCCACCGGTCCCTCCCCCGGCGAGGTCGAGTTCGCGACGGCCCAGGCCGAGGCCCTGGTGGGCGCCGAGGAAGGTGCGTTCCAGCTGGGCGACCGGCTGGAGATCCTGCACGAGGGCCAGTGCTGCGCCCGGATCAGCCGGGGCCCCTCGCTGATCAAGCCGCAGGCTGCCGTGGTCGGCCTCGGGCCCGCCAATGGCCGGACGCGGCTGCGCGTGCAGCGACGGATCCAGCTCTGGCTCGACGACCAGGTCGCCCTGCTGCTCGCTCCGCTGCACCGCAAGGCATCGCTGGCGCTGTCTCCCGCCGGCCGGGGCCTGCTCTACCAGGTCGAGGCGGGGCTGGGCCTCACTCCGACAGCGGAGGCCCAGGCGGCCATCCGTGACCTCGCTCCCACGGACCTGCGGGCGCTCGCCAAGCTGGGCGTCCGGCGGGGCGCCCGGTTCATCTACGCGATGGACATGCTCAAGGGCGACTCCGTCCGCTGGCGGGCCGCCCTCTGGGGCGCGCTGCACGAACGCCCGGACGTCCCCATCCCGGCGGGCGGCACGGCCAGCGTCGCGCTCCAGGAGGGGATCTCCCCCGGCTACTACGCGACCATCGGCTACCCGCGGGTGGGCGACCGGGTGGTCCGCGTGGACCAGCTGGAGCGGGCCCTGGCCCACCTGCGCCGGCTCGCCAGCCGCGGCGACTTCGAACCGCCAGAGGAACTCCTCAGCTGGCTTGGCCTGCCACGAGACGCACTCGTGCCGACCATCGAGGCGCTCGGGGGACGGATCCGGGCGGACGGACGGGTGGCGGGGACGGCCAGCCGGCCGCCACGCCGCCGCGGGCGGCGGACCGGCGGGCGACGCCGCGGCGGTCCCCCCCGGCGGCGAGAGGAGCCGGAGGCGTGGTGAGTCCCGACGCACTGGCGTCCGCCCTCGCCCGGTGGCCCCGACAGGCGTTCCCTCCCCTGCCCGGCCGGACCAACCACAAGCGAGCCGGCGTGCTGGTTCCGCTGGTCTGGGATGCAGGCGGGCCGACCGTCATCGCGACCCTGCGCGCCGCGCGCCTGCGGGAGCACGCCGGTGAGATCGCCTTCCCCGGCGGCAAGCCCGAGCCCGAAGACGCCGACCTCTTGCACACCGCGCTGCGGGAGGCCCACGAGGAGCTGGGTCTGGCGCCATCTCGCGTGCGCCCGCTGGGACAGCTCTCCTCGATGCCCCTGTACACCTCGGACTACCGCCTCGTGCCCACCGTGGCCGCCGTGGAGGATGGACCATGGGCGCCCGATCCCGGTGAGGTCGCCGCGGTGCTCCGCCTGCCCCTCCAGCCCCTGCTCGAGGCGCCGGCGCTCGACGCCGTACCATGGACGTGGGGGGACGCGACCCACCATTCACCGGTGTTCCCGGTCGACGGACACATCATGTACGGCGCGACCGCGCACACGCTCCACGAGCTCCTCTCGGTGGTGGCCCGGGCGACCGGCAGGCCGATCCCCCCCTGGCGGACCGGGCGCTTCGCGTGGGGCGGCCGGGGGGTCGTCCCCACCTGAGGGCGGTCATCGCGGGGCTCCCTGCTCGATCACCGCGCGACGCATCAGACTGGTTCGCAACGCCACCGTGGCGGGATGGGGGTCGAGCACCAGGGCATCCGTGACGTGGTCGAGTGCCGCCTCGAGGTCCCCCGACGCCTCTGCGACCACCGCAAGGTCGTGGAGGGCGCGCGCGCGGCGGCGGGGATCGAGCGTGGCGGCCGCCGCCCGGAACACCCCATGGGCCGCGGCGAGGTCGCCCGTCGTGAGGGCCCGCACGCCGGGCCGCAGTGGACCCCGGGAGAACAAGGGCCGGCTCCGCTGAACGGCCACGGGCACCAGCTCGTCCGCGAGCGCGCGGCCCGCATCCGCGGCCGCTGCCCGCCCCGCCGCAGCAATCCGGTCGGGCGGGACCGCCAACCGCGCGGCAGGCCGGTCCACCCCCTCCGCGGAGACCGTGTGCCAGCCATGCATCTCGACATCGTGCAGGCGCCTGCCTGCGCAGTCCCAGACGCGGAATCCCACCCGCAACCGGGCATTGTGATGCGCCATCCAGGTCCCGTCGTCCCTTCGCTCGAAATTCCAGAAGGGGTCGGGCCGGATGCTGTGTGCCGTGACCAGCGCCTGGGAACCTGTCCGCGCACACGCCGCGAGCGCGCTCGCCGGGCCCACCGGAGCGGTCAGGATCGCGGCCGCATCCCCCGCAAGGGCCGATGCCACTGCCGACTCCGATGCCAGGGCGATCGTGCCCCTGGCCAGCGCGGCACCCGAGAAGCCGACCACGACCGGCCGGCCCTGGGGATCGCCGGTTCGATCGATCACCGCAAGCGTCTCGACCGCCGCAGGGAGCGCGAGCGCACCGGGCGCAACGCCCTGGTGCGTCCACGTCGTCATGCAGCCGTTCAGCAGGAGAAGGAGCACGGTCACCGGGCCCGGGGTCGCCAAGGAGTGGTTCCCGAGTGTCCCACACCCCATCACACCCTCCCCAGCGGCTACCCTGCGACCGTGAGCCCGCTCCTCCTCTCCAACATCGGCATCGTCGTCGCCGGACTGCCGTGCGTCCTGCTGGTGGCGGGCGGCCTTCCGGGCGCCT
>JAYYRS010000001.1:0-3038 GCA_036126975.1 Myxococcota bacterium | reverse complement strand
GAAGATGCTGGCTGCGCCGACGGGCGCATGGTTGGCATCGGCCTTGGGTTCGATCGTGAAACGCGGGAGGTGGCCCCGGAGATCCGCCAGCCGATGTTCCAGGCGGGCTCGGAATGCCGGGATCCCCCGCGGATGGACCGGTGCATCGATGATGACGTGATCGGGCCGGTATTCGAGGATGAGGGATGCGAATACCTCCTCCTCCAGGGTGTTGATGTTGCCCGCATCGATCTGCGCGGGTGTCACCGAAACGACGGACCAGTCACCGAGGCCGGAGAGGGCTTGTCGCCGCTCCGCCCGCCGCTTCGGGGTCAGGGTCTTCGAGTCCGCGGCACCGGCCGCGATCAGTTCTGGAAGGCGGTCCTCGGCGCAACAGAAGGCGCCGACCACCATGGGACCGAGGACGCTTCCACGGCCGGCCTCATCGATACCGAGTGTTCGCATGGGGGCGGCTAACGCGGCGCGACGCCGTGGGTGGGATAGGGGACGCGGCAGGGAGTGCCGATGCCTGCAGCCCCGCCGGTCCGGACGGTGCCCGCGAACGCAGACGACCTCGCCGCCGCCCTCGTGCTGCTGGGCGCGGAGGGTGGAGACGGGAATCGCCTCGTCCTGGAGCAGGGCCCGGCGTGGATCTCCTTCGCTGGGCAGCGGGGTGCTGGCTACGTCCACTGCGTCGCTGCGGCCCGGAAGCAGCTCCCGACCGAGGCGGCGATATCACTGGACCAGGTCCTGGAACTCCGCCGGGCGGGCTTCTCGAACAGCGTGCGCGGGCCGGGACTGGCCCGCGGCTTCGAGCTGCGGGCAGGGGACTCTCCCCGGGACACCGCTGCGCTGTGCATCGGCCTGCTTGAACGGGTCTACCGGCGTCCCGCGGCCGAACCGGTCGGGCTTGAGGTGCGGCTGGGCGATCGGGACCGAACGCAGAACCCGATGTTGGTGGATGCCATGCGGGCGTCGGCGAAGACCAAGGACGCGGGAGCGAGGCAGCGGCTGTACCGGGCCATGCTCCGTGCGACGTTCCTCGTGCCAATGGATGCCGGCGCGCCACGGGTGGTCGGCGATCTCTCGGGATGGGAGAGCTACGCGGGCTTTACCGATGCAGAGAGTCTTGACAGATGGTCAGGTCGACCGGTCGACTATCGCGTCATCAAGGGACGAGCCCTGTTTCCGCTGCTCATGCAGCGCCGCACGGGGAGCCTGCTGGTGAACCCTGGGGGGGCCATCGGTGGAGAGCTCTACCGCAACGAGGTGGAGGCGATCGCCAACGCTGTGCGATGACATTGGGCGACAGGTGGTCATATTGCACCCCATTGGATAAGTGCTTCGCCAATTCGAATCCCCTGAACGGAGACCTCTCCAACGATGGCGCTTCACAGGATCAAGAAAGGCCTCGACCTCCCCATCTCCGGCGCGCCGGAACAGGTCGTCGAGGATGCCCCTCCCATCTCCCGCGTGGGAGTCATCGCCTCCGACTTCGTCGGCATGAAGCCCCGCTGGGAGGTCCAGGAAGGAGATGTCGTCCAGCGTGGCGCACTGCTCTTCGAAGACCGCAAGAACGCGGGCGTCCGGTTCACCGCGCCAGGGGCCGGTACGGTCGTCGCCGTGAATCTCGGTGCCCGACGGGCGCTGCAGTCCGTGGTCATCGAACTCAACGAGCGCGAGCGGGCGGGGGAGACGACGGCCGAGGACCACGCCGCCTTCGCGTCGTACACCGGGCAGCCTGTGGCCGAGCTGGACGCGGCGGCAGTGCGCGCGCTCCTGGTGGAGTCGGGCGCTTGGACGGCACTCCGCACGCGGCCCTTCAATAAGGTGCCGGCCGTCGACGGCGAGGCCCACAGCATCTTCGTCACCGCCATCGATACGGACCCGCTGTCGGTAGACGTCGAGACCGCGCTCGCTGGCCGACTGGACGACTTTGCCGCGGGGCTTGAGGCCATCGAGAAGCTGACCAGCGGCGTGGTGTACCTGTGCCGGGCGCCAGGCGCCAACATCGCGGGAGGCGCTTCGAGCGTACGCATCGAGGAGTTCGAGGGCCCCCATCCGGCGGGGCTGGTCGGGACCCACATCCACATGCTCGATCCGGTCTCCCGTGGGAAGACCGTGTGGCATGTTGGATACAACGATGTCGCCGACTTCGGCGAGCTCTTCCGTACCGGCCGCGTCCCCGTGACCCGTGTGGTCGCGCTGGGAGGGCCGGCCGTGAAGCAGCCTCGGCTCCTCCGCACGCGCGTCGGCGCCCACCTGGGCACCCTCGTCGAGGGCGAGCTGACCGACGGTGAGACTCGCGTCATCAGCGGTTCGGTGCTCTCCGGCACCACGGCGAACGGCGATGCCTTCGGCTATCTGGGCCGCTACGCCCGCCAGGTGACGGTGGTGCTGGAAGGCCGCGCCCGCGAGTTCATGGGCTGGCTGATGCCCGGCTTCAACATCTTCTCCATCGTCCCCACGTTCATGTCCGCGCTGTTCCGGGAACCCAACCAGCGATTCGACATGACCACGGATACGATGGGCTCCGACAGAGCGATGGTCCCCATCGGCACGTATGAAGAGGTCATGCCCCTCGACATCGTGCCCACCTACCTGCTCCGCTCGATGGTCGCTGGCGACCTGGAGAAGGCGGAGCAGCACGGATGCCTCGAGCTGGCCGAGGAGGACCTCGCGCTCTGCACCGTCGTCTGCCCCGGCAAGTACGACTACGGACCCATCCTGAGAGAGACACTTTCCACGATCGAGGCGGAGGGCTGAACCCCATGCAGATGCTTCGCAACATGCTCGACAGCGCCGCCCCTCATTTCGAGGAAGGCGGAAAGCTCCACAAGTTCCACGCGCTCTACGAGATGCCGGACACCATCCTCTTCACGCCGGGAACGGTGACGAAGCGGGGCGCCCACGTCCGGGACGCGATCAACCTCAAACGGATGATGATCACCGTCGTCATCGCGCTGCAGCCGTGTTTCGTGATGGCGGCCTGGAACACCGGGTACCAGGCCAACGTGGCCATCGGGAATGGTGCGCTGCCGCTCGATGACCTGAACACG